>JAIDQW010000028.1 GCA_029062075.1 Paramuribaculum sp. | reverse complement strand
ACTATCTACCTGCACAAAACGGTTGCACCCTGCAGGAGAGAGCCTGAGCATTATCTCTCCAAGTGTTATTATTTTGCTCATAATTTATTTTATTCATTGTTTATACTTTCCATCAGCTTAACGGCATCAACATAGCGGGCTATACCTTCCGCCACAAGTTTCGCATCACGCATCGCATGAACCACAGTTGCCGGACGGTTTGTAACATCACCACCGGCAAACACACCTTTTCTACTTGACATGCCATAGGGATTCTCTCTTGTGAGGACGTAACCTTTGTCATCAACATCAATACCGTCGGTAGATGAAACGATTCTGGATGCCGGTGCGCTTCCTATAGCCATTACCACATGGTCTGCCGGGAGAACGGTCTCCTTACCGTCAATATTAAGAGTCACGGTTTTAATCCGCTTGCTATCCTCTGCCTGAATACTTACAAGATTGGTGTTCCAGAAGAAATTAACCCCTTCTTTTACAGCGTCCTCATACTCAGCGCGTAGGGCATTCATATTGTCAACTGTGCGGTGATATATCACATTAACCTCCTTACTACCCATTCTGAGGGCTGTTCTCGCGGCATCAATTGCGGTGTTTCCGCAACCTATCACAAACACAATGTCGCCATTGCCAACAATCACCTCATCTCTTGACATCCAACCGCTTTCAAAGAGGCTTACACGCCTGAGGAAACGGATTGCCTGACGCACCGCCGGATGATTTATGCCCGGAATATCCAGCCTGTTAGGCACCCCGGTGCCTGTTCCCATAAATATAGCATCGAAACCTTGGGCGAAAAGGTCATCAATAGTGTAATTTTCTCCGATAGTGGTGTTCAGATGAAATACAACTCCAAGATTTTCAATCTTCTTAATTTCTCGGCGAACAACCTCTTTGGGCAAGCGATATTCGGGAATACCGTACATCAGCACACCACCCGGTTCCGGCTCCATCTCAAAAATCTCTACAGCAAACCCCTGCCTTGACAAATCGCCGGCAATGGTAAGTCCCGCAGGTCCGCTTCCAATCACCGCCACTTTACCCCGGTTCTTAACCGGAATAGCTTCATGAGTTAGGTCTGCTTCTGAGTCAAAGTCAGCAACAAAGCGTTCAAGTTTGCCTATATTTATGTGCTGTCCCTTCTTGCCAAGAACACAGTTGCCTTCGCACTGCCGCTCATGACCGCAAACCCTACCGCAAACAGCCGGAAGATTGCTTCGCTCATTAATAATCGACATGGCATTACCGAAATTGCCTTTAGCGAGTTCGCCTATCCATTCCGGAATATCATTGCTTATCGGACACCCCTTCTTGCACGAGGGGACCTTACAGTGCAGACATCTCTGCGCCTCTCGGATAGCTTCGGGCAGAGAATATCGTTCATTTACTTCAGTAAAATCTTCTGTCATTAACTAAATTACTTATTCTATTGTCTGTATCCTGTCGGAACTTGCCTCTATCATAGCCTGTTGATTGCGTATGATGTGAACTCTGTTCCACCACATCATCACCATTGTGGTAAGCACAAGCACTCCGGCGCCAATCCATTTAAGATTCTCTGTGCACTGGTATATCACCCACGCCAGAGGGGAGGATGCAAAATCAAGACTGCCCCCTTCGAATCCATCCGGTATAGCTACTGCGGAATCTCCCGTCACGGCATAAACATCCTTTGCCGCGAGAGTAAATGCAGGTGCAAGGTTTGTCACCATATATAATCCGGCTGTGAGAACCACGAGTCCGACAATAAAAGTTTTAACTACATTACCCTTTGTAAACGGAAGCACAAGAGGGAACACATAAAACATTCCTGCAAGAGAGGCAAGCGGAAGGAACTGATTTCCCGGTAGCAATACCGCTAAAGCGAGAGTAACAGGAATAAGTAGCAGAGATACAACCAGAGTGGTGGGATGACCTATAACAAGAGCCGGACTCATACCGATATTCAGACCGTCAGCTCCCTTAAACCGGCGGGCAATCAGCCTACGGGTTGCATCACTTATAGGTTTGAGACCTTCAATAAAGAGTACAGTTACTCTTGGAATCAACTCCATTACAGCTCCCATTTTGATGCCTAAGCCAAGTATATAAGGAATTTTATCAACAATCTCACTCCATGAGGAACAGGTAAGGCAGCCGATTACTACACCCACTACTACACCGAGGAATAAAGGCTCGCCAAGCAATCCGAATTTTTTCTTCATACCTTCTGCATCAATTTCTATCTTCTCTATTCCGGGAATCTTATCAAGACTCTTGTTTATAGCCCACGCAAATGGAGCAAAACCGGCGCAGAAAGGCTGGGGAATGGATATTCCATCCATATCCTTATAGAAATCCTGAAACTTCTTAGCTGTCATATCTGCGAGAATAAGAGTGAATATATAACAGATAATAGCGCCGAAAAATCCCCAGGCGAGTGAATCGCTTGCAAAAAATATCACAGCACCTATAAATGCGAAATGCCAGTAGTTCAACAGGTCGATATTCACAGTTCGGGTGGTTTTGGTGATGAGCATAAGGATGTTTACACCAAGACAGACCGGAATTATAAATGCCCCAACGGCAGTGTTGTAAGCAACTGATGCCGCAGCGGGCCAGCCCATATCAAACACCTTTAGCTGAAGGTGGTAGATATCCACTACCGAATTAAGCGCCGGTCCGAGAGCTGATGTCAGCAGTGCGGTTACAATTGACAGTCCTACAAAACCGACACCCACTTTCAGTCCGCTCTTCAGAGCGTCACCGAATTTAATTCCGATGCAGAGTCCGAGCACTGTGAAAATCACAGGCATCATCACTGCAGCTCCGAGTCCTATAATGTAACTGAAAACCGCTTCCATTACTTAGGCTGCTTTCCTATATATGCGAGAATACCGCCATCCACATAAAGGATGTGTCCGTTCACGAAATTAGATGCGTCGGATGCGAGGAACACAGCCGGCCCCATCAAATCTTCGGGAACACCCCAGCGCGCAGCAGGAGTCTTGGATATGATGAATGAATCAAACGGGTGGCGGCTACCGTCCGGCTGCAGTTCGCGCAGTGGAGCTGTCTGCTCTGTTGCGATATAACCCGGACCAATAGCATTACACTGAATATTGTGTTCGCCATACTCCGAACAGATATTGCGGGTAAGCATCTTAAGACCGCCTTTGGCAGAAGCGTAAGCACTCACGGTTTCTCTTCCGAGTTCACTCATCATAGAACAGATGTTTATTATTTTTCCATGACCTTTCTTTATCATTCCGGGGATAACGGCTTTAGCACAGATAAAAGGTCCTACAAGGTCAATATCAATAACTTTACGGAAATCATCCACCTCCATTTCTTCCATCGGGATGCGCTTGATAATACCTGCGTTATTCACAAGGATGTCAACTGTGCCAATTGTGGTCTCAATATCTGCTATCATTGCTTTAACGGCCGCCTCGTCTGTAACATCACAAAGATAGCCTTTGGCTTCTATTCCGAGTTCCTTGTATGCTTTCAGTCCACGGTCAACTGTTTCCTGACGTGAGCAGTTGAACACAATCTTGGCACCTGCCTCAGCGAGTGCCTGGGCTATAGCGAGCCCAATGCCGTATGCACCTCCGGTTACAAGAGCTACTTTACCTTCAAGTGAAAAATTTACCATATTTGCTAATTTTTATCTATTATTCATCGAATTACGTTTATTTCAAGCGGTGAGTCCAAACGAAGCTGAAAATCTTTAAGTGTCGCTATCCAGTTATTGAAAGTCAGAGTCCTTCCTTTGCTCCAAGATGAGCCCCAATAGTACGAAAAGTCCTCACCGGGGGTATAGGGTGCGGTTGTAAGAAGATGCCCTACCGCCGTGCCTTTCTCTTTTTCCAGAGATCTATAATATGATCCACCCTCCTTAGTCGGATTGACCACACCTATATATATATTGCCATAGCCTTTCCCGGGACCGGTAGTAGGATCGGAATATGCTGCAAAACCATTGCCTGTAACGTAATCTTCCGTAGCGGGTTTGTGAACCACTATCCCGGCGGCTATGGAGTCAGCACTGATATTTTCCAGGCGGCAAACCGTATGATTAAAAGGAGAACCTGCGTCCAGAGAAATTGTGCGGAAGTCTCTACCCCCACCATACTCGTATATCAACTCAAAAGTTGTACGCAAGGGACCGTTGTCCAAGATTCTCCACTGAGAGAATGCACCGGGTAAAATAATATTGCCATTCTTATCAATAGGAGCAGAAGCTCCACCACCCAGGGTTGCGCCAACATCATATTGGTCCATGCCGTCACCATGATCTATGTGGTATGACACTTTTTGAACAAGCTCCTTGAAATATCTTTCCGGCACAACAGGGCGCGATGTAGATTTAGTAAACACATCATATCCGGCGACACCGCCACCGGACGCTGCTCCATAAGCGCGGTAAGCCGCAAAATCGTTCTCCCACGCCAGGTCATCAACACGTTCAGGATAAAACGCAGCATAAACAATATTGTCAATGTTTTTTGGCTTACCCTCCTTCACGAAGAATATCTCTGTTGACTCCGGAGCTATGGATGCGGGGAAAATAACCTTATTGTCATAAGTCAGCTGCCATGGCACTTCAATATTATTACAATCGGTGATAATAAAACTTCCCTTAGGCAAAAGGGAGGCATCTACCTCAACCATCTCAGTGCGCCATTGCGACAATTTATTACCTATACTTATTCTTGCCAATTGTTCGGAGGCAAAACCGGCTATAACCGAGAGAAGTGCTGCAGACAAACAAACTATGCGACGATTGGTCATAATTTAAGTGAAATTATTAGCATTTACTCCACAAAGTTATATGGGCAATGCCATTTTCAGCCTACAAAATTATCCATATCTTTTTACAAAATCGTCCACAACCCCATCTTATTTTTACCCACTCATTTAATTAAGGAGTATTTTCTGACTGATTTTTTATTATTTTTGCAATGCCAATAAACCGATTATTCATCCATGAAAATATGCCTAACACTCCCCAAAAAGCAACTATATATATATATATATAACAGTCATAATTCTCACTCTCCTTTCTCCATTTTCAGCTAAGGCAGAGTATTTTCGGCATCTAACTCTTGGTGACGGGCTGAGCCAGCCTTCAGTCATGGCTATTTCTCAAGACCCACTTGGCAGAATTTGGTTGGGTACAAGAGAAGGCATAAATATTTATGACGGATCCCGGATTACTTCTTATAAAGGTTGGGTGCCTTCCGGATCGGATGGCGAAAAAATATGGATAGGTAATGAGGTCAGTGCCATTGTGAATGATTCTAATGGCAACATTTTCATTCATATTGACAATGATATTGTCAAGTATGATATACTCGCTGGAAAATTCAGTCATCCTTACACTCATGTAAATATCCAGGCTATAGCTGAAAACAACGGTGAGATAATTTTTGCGGCCGGTGACTCTCTCTTTGTAAAAAAGCCGGAAGCTGATGATGCCGAATTTGCAATGACACTCTCAGACGCCGGTAAACTTACTCATCTTTCTGTTGACAACACTAATTTTTACGCCTCCACAGGAAATGGATTACATGTTTTCAACCGAAAAACAGGCAAGCAATCACTACTGCTGCCAGGGGTGAATGTTTATTCCACACTGATTACCAAGGACGGCACACTATGGATAACAGCACTCAACAAAGGATTATACCGATACGATAAAGGCGGCTCAACTCCCCGGCTGGTATCTGTGCCTTATGGTTCAGACCGCGTAATGGGTGCTTCACAGTGCCGACACGCTGTTGAGGACCATAACGGGAATATATGGTATGGTTCCTTCAACGGGTTGTTCTGCTATAATCCCTCCACGGGCGATACCCGCCACATAAAGATTCCGATGAATATCGGAGGACTGACCCATTCTTCTGTTTTTGGAATGTATTGTGACAGAAAAGGGAATCTTTGGGTAGGAACCTATTACGGTGGTGTAAATTATTTTTATCCTGAAAATGACAAATACCTGAATTTCGATTACTATGGTTTCGGGCAGGAGAACCTATCTAATTCATTTGTCAAGGATATGGTTGTTGACAAAGATGGAAACCTTTGGTTTGCCATTGATGGTGCCGGAGTAGGATGTCTTGATGAGCACTGGAATATGACTGCCCATCTTTTCAGCGGTAACATGGTCAATGCTCTCCGACAAAACAATGTGAGATCAATTGAATATGATAAAGATTCAAACAGGCTTTTTATCGGCACTCACTTAGGTGGACTTTCAATTTACGATATTGACCGGAAAACGATAACTAATCTAATAGACAATCCGGCATATCAGAATATTCCGGGAGATGTTATTCACCAGTTGAAGTTATTCGACGGCAAGCTATTTATCGCGTCAAGAACCGGATTGTCATGGATGGACTTGAAAACCGGAACCATAAAAGCGGTAAACTCAAACATAAAGCCCCTGTTCTTTGACCTGGACAAAGAGGGTAGCATATATTGCAGCTCGCCCACATTGCATAGTCTATATAAAATTACCGACCCCACATCCGACAAGCCGTATGTGTCGAAGATTTATAATGCGGATTACAAGATTATACCGTCCAGCTTATGCACTGCTGAAAGAGGTATTCTGATGACTACTCTTGGAAACGGTCTGCTATATTTCCCTTATGATTCTGAAGAAGTTCAGCATTTCAATACAAACAACAGCAAAATACCCGATGATTATTGCTATGCGGTGATTCCAGGCACCGGTTCTGATATATATCTTACTACAGGAGCCAATGTGGTGAAGTTGAATCTTTATGACAAGACAGTACAAAGTGTCAGTTTTTCTGACTTCTTCCCGGAGTCACATATAATATTTGAGTGTGCCCTTATGAGACTTGACGATGATATTCTGGTGGGTAGTACCAAGGGCATCACTCGACTCAACAGGACTGATTTCGATGCGTCCGGCACAACTGAAATGTCACCTGAGATATATTTCTCAAAACTGATTATGCAGAATAAGGATATTCATCCCGAAGATGGCAGCGGTATAATGGAGCAGGCACTTCCCTACTCCAACAAGATTATTCTGCCAAGCGATAACAACGGGTTCTCTATAATTATAGGTGTCAGTGATTATCTTGCCACCACCGGAACTCATTCCATAGAATATCGCATGGACGGAATGGACTCGCAATGGCAGACTGCTGTGAACAATGAAGTGAAATATAAGAACCTGCCTATCGGCTCATATAGGTTGAGGGCAAGACTTACAAATGGCAAGGAAATCTCACTTAATGTTATTGTTCCAGCGCCCTGGTATAGATCATGGTGGGCTTGGATGATATATTCGGCTATCGTAATTGCCATCGCCTGGTTTATCATCCATAAAAACCTCGTTGCGCACAAACTGAATCTTTCGCTGAAAAAGGAGAAGACCGAAAGAGCACAGATAGAAAAACTCAACCAGGAGCGCTTTGTTTTTTTCACAAACATAAGCCACGAATTTCAAACACCGCTCACCCTTATTATCAGCTATGTTGACAATCTGATTTCGAGATATAAGCGTCATCCGAAACTCACTGAGAATCTTTTGAGGGTTCGCACTCACTCGGAGCAGATGAGTCACCTCGTAACTCAACTTCTGGAATTCAGAAAATTACAACAAAACCAGCAGGTTCTGCGTATAGGGCTCCATGATGCTAAAGAATTTCTACGTGAAACAGCAAACCCGTTCTGCGATTATGCAGAAAGACGCAATATTACTTTCTTAATACATACAGTCAACTCAGATGTTTTCGGCGCGTTCGACCCGGCATTACTTAACCGCGTACTGGTAAACCTATTGTCTAACGCCTTCAAATACACCTCCGACAATGGCACTATTTCGTGCAGTGTCAAGAAAGACAGCAATGGAAATATTGTGTTTGAAGTTTCAGATAACGGAAGAGGTATAGCCCAGAAAGATTTACCATTTATTTTTGACAGATTCTATAACGGAACCGCTGACGAGCAGAAAAACCTGAGCGTTGATTATCATAGCACCGGCATAGGGCTTGCTTTTGCAAAATCAATTGTTGACAAGCATCATGGTACTATAAGTGTTGAGAGTCAAGAAGGCAAGGGTTCTGTTTTCCGTGTTGTAATCCCGGGAAGTCTGGACACATTTACCGGTGATGAGAATGTTGTTTTTGACAAGCCCTCAGTATTAGGAGTTGAATTGTCTGAAGACGATTCGATTATTCCAATTTCACATTCAGCAGACACCGAAGATATTGCAGAGATAGGCTTGAATGGTGATAATGACTCAGACAAACCGCTTCTGCTCATTGTTGAGGACAATGATGAGCTCAGAAAAAATCTTGTTGAATTCTTCTCGTCATATTTCAGAATTGCAGAAGCGGATAATGGTGAGGACGGACTTTCTAAAACAAGAGAACTATCACCCGATATTATCATTTCCGATGTAATGATGCCCAAAATGAGTGGCACGGAGATGTGTAAGACTATAAAAGCTGATATTGATTTATGCCACATTCCGGTTATTCTGCTCACTGCACTAAGTGCTTCGGAATCCAAGCTTGAAGGTCTTAATACAAACGCCGACGATTATGTTACCAAACCGTTTGAATCAACCCTATTGCTCGCCCGGGTTGATAATTTACTGAGACTGCGCAGAATATTGAGGAAGCAGTTTGAGAAACAGCCCATAGCTGAGGTTGACATGTCTATTGTCAATCCTATGGACCGAGAGTTACTCAAACGTACCACCGAGGCAATAGAGAAACACATTGAGGACCTTGAGTTTGATATACCGACATTGTGCAGGGAGGTTGGAGTGTCACGCTCGTTGTTTTTCAACAAGTTCAAATCTATCACCGGCATGACACCTAATTCCTTCATACTCAATTACCGCTTAAAATACGCGGCCGCGCTTCTAACAGCGCAGCCGCATTTGAGTATTGCCGATGTTGCTGATAAATCCGGGTTTACAACCCCTATCTATTTCAGCCGTTGTTTCAGAAAACAATTCGGTGTTTCACCTCTCGCCTATCGTAAAGGCTCTGTTGATTCTGAACCCATCGGTGAATGATAAACCTTAATCCTACTAAATAACCTATCAATATATTTTAACCAACTATTTATTTTTTCAAGGAAACATGTCCGTCGATAGGAATTGTACCACCGGTCCATGCTCGTTTCTGTGTCCACGGCTCAGCCGGGTCTGTCCAGAAAGGATGATCGGCAGGCAATCCTAAGGGTAGAAACATTGTGGAAGTTATGTACAGACTGCCGTTGTTTGTGTAACTGTTGCTTAACTCAGGTTGATGTCCGGCAAAACCGAGAGCAAGATAACCACCTGGAGTAAAGTTACCAGGAACCTTAAACATATTTTCCATTACTGCAGTAAGAGCGGAACGTACGGAGCCGTTTGTCAACCCTTTTGGCATGCCATACTTCCACGCCGACATTGCAAGTGTCTGGAATGCTCCGAGGCGATACACCACTGAGCGGCCAAAAGCCGGATAAGTACCCTCCGGAGAAATAAGGCGTTCAATAAATTGGTTGTAACGCTGCATACGCTTTACTGCAAGCTCTGACTTGATATTACCTACCCATCTGTTGCTGGGGGTAGGATTCTGCTCCACAGTTTCAAGCATCTCTATGTACATTGGGTGGATAACGTATGCGTTGTAATTGTCCAGAGCAAGTTCAGGCCCATCACCGTACATTCCATCACCGAGATACCATTCATCCATCTTGCGACCTACTGTAGTAAAGATAAAATTATCAGCACTTTCAGGCTCAGCCATGAGTATGAAAGCCTCGATGATTCCACGGAACAGCAGCCAGTTATTATATGCGGGACGATGCTTCCGCATTCCCTTGAAACATTCAATATACCTCTGCTGTGTCACACTGTCAAGCTGTTGCCATATAGCTTCCGGGGCACGGAGAAAGCTTTCAGCCACATAAGCTGCATCAACGAGCGGCTGTGGATGTGAACCACCCCAAAGAAGATAATCCGGACTCTCGGGATCAACCGCATTCTTGTAAGCCGCAAGTGCCCACTCGCGTAGCTGTTTGCGCTTAGCTCCCTCTTCAGTATCATCGTCGGGCAATGCCAGCCATGGGGTAATTCCAGCCATCAGGCGTCCAAAACACTCCATATATGACACTTTC
The DNA here is from genome assembly GCA_029062075.1 of Paramuribaculum sp. GTDB lineage: Bacteria > Bacteroidota > Bacteroidia > Bacteroidales > Muribaculaceae > Paramuribaculum. Next base: position 3,462 of record JAIDQW010000028.1, on the reverse strand, counting down.
GGATCGCGTCCGTCCCAGTTAGGGCTCAGTTCAAGCTCCATATTTTTCTGGAGCTCACCGCGGCTCATATTTTCAAGGACAGGCGCTGCGATATTATAGCATAATTCCACCCATTTCTCCCTGTCTGTTTTTTCAGGTGCCTTCTTAGCCTTTTTAGCCGCAAAACCTACCAGAGAAATAGAAATGAGAATTGATACTAAGAGTACTTTTTTCATATTACAAAAAATCACTTGTTATTTTCAATATCGCGCTTACGCTTCAATGCTTCAAGGTAATAGTAATCAGCATAGTTAAGCGGCACATCTATTTCGCTGTTATGAGGGATTGATCCGGTTGAGTGTTTGAGAATAAATCTTCCGTTTTCACCCGGCTTTGCTGTATATTCGTCAGAAGCGAGTGATGCAAGAATATCATCAGCATACTCTTTATATGACTGAGGATTTTCAACCGGATAGCCTGACAGTTCATAAAGAGCTGAAGCGATAATGGCAGCAGTTGAAGCATCACGAGGTTCATTGGGTATGTCGGGAGCATCCATATCCCAGTAGGGAATTTTATCCTCCGGCATATTTTTATGATTTCTCATAAAGTCAAATGTCTTGACAGCCTGATCGAGGTAACGCTTGTCACCGGTTTCACGGTAACACATTGTGTATCCGTAAATAGCCCATGCCTGACCACGTGACCAAGATGACTCATCGGCATAGCCCTGACCTGTCATGCGATGAAGCACCTCTCCGGTTTCAGGATTATAATCAATCACATGATAGCAGCTGCCGTCAGGGCGGAAATGTTCCTTCAAAGTCGTATTAGCATGACTTACAGCTACATTATAAAAAGTGGAATCACCTGTAAGTTTAGTAGCTTCAAACAGTAGTTCAAGATTCATCATATTATCTATGATAACCGGGCATGTCCAGCCTTTACTTGCCTGCCATGAACCGGGATTGGTGTTCCAGCTCTGGATTATACCGGCACCGGGACGGAAACGTGTGCAGAGACTTTTGGCTGCTGTTACGAGAACAGAGTCATATTCCGCTGTCTTAACAAAACGCCTTCCGTTACCATAAGAGCAGTTAATGATGAAACCTATGTCATGATGACTTGTAAGGTGCTGTGCCTCAGCAATAGCCTCTGTGTATTTCTCTGCGAGGGGCACCAGAGTTGAGTCGCCGGTTAGCTCGTATAGATACCACATTGATCCGGGGAAGAAACCGCTGCGCCAATCCGCATAGCCGCAATATGCGGTACTGAATCGGTTTCGCTTAAGAGTTACCGGATTAAGAATGTTGGAAGAGGTATCTGCCTCAATAGCTTCTATTTGTAGAGCCATTTGCTCAGATGCATTCTTCACAGCACCGTCATACCACTCCGGTGACTGTGCTTTATTTTCGGAATTAGCGCATCCTGCGAGCACAAGAGCAGCTAATCCACCTATAAAAAAACTCTTTTTCATACAGTATGTGACTTTTTGATTTATTTTTCTGCTTTAATTGTATAAGTATATGTGCCCTTTGGGGCGGGATTTTTATCTGTCAGTGAAATTTTGCTGATTTTCGGTCCCCACACGTTACTCAGGCGGGTATCCGGCAGTTCCTTATCTGTAACACTTGCATCAAAACGTGAAGCATCATAGGTAAGAGTAGCTTTATGGCCATTGGCATTGATTATCACAACACCGGGGGTAGAAGCATCTATTTCTCCCCAGCTAAGGAAATTGACTACATTGGGAGTCTTAGCTTCCTTAAGGTCAAACTTATCAGTAACCTTAACTTCACGACCCTTAACATTATAAGCTCTTGTCCAGTTATTTATACCTGCTTCTTCAGGATACGCATCGGTAAGGTTCAATTCAATGCTATTTTTCCCTGCTTTTACATCCTTAGCCTTGAAATTTTTGCCGTGCGGTTGCTCAAAACCGTTGATTACCGGAAGGTTATGCCATCCGCTCTGCATTGTCCAGATTGAATAACGCTCCTTACTGAATGTCTGGCGTGTGTAAGTGCCTACTCCGGCATCGATTATGATAGGATAATTGTCAGCCCACACAGAGAATGTGCCTGCATCGTTATGGTTATGGCTTTCATCATTAAAACCTCCTTTTGTTGCAAAGAAAAGATTCTGAGGTGTTGAAATATAGCAGAATTCTGTTTCAGGATACCATGTGTATGCCGGACGTTTGAAGTCTGCCTTGTATTCCTTCAGTTCGGGTGCAATTTCAAATGCTGCGAATGTGCGGAAAATATCTCTACCATTCTCCGGTGCTTTGCCATCTTTAAGCATTAGAGCAGCGAAACTTCTCAACAGGTCTGAATCCACTGCCTTGCCGTAACGGTAAACGAGATATGGATCACCGCCACCACGAGCGCTTGCATCCGCAAAATTAACAACCCAACCATCTCCAACGTATGAGCGGGCAATATACTCGCCCATATCCTTTATAAGTTTTTCGTTACTGATATCAAGTTTTCCTCCGGTAGCGAGTGAGAGCATATCCACATAGTCGAGAGTCTTACCAGCCGCGTGCCCCCAGTAGGAGGGACCCTCTTCGCATGCACCGTCACCTTTAATATAGTTAAGGAACTTATCAACACCGAGCATGGTATAGTAAACAATATCTGTGTAACGGTCCTTATCATCCTCCATCAGCATAGCAGTCATGAGCACATTGCTGAGACACCATGGGTTCCAATTGTTGAGCATTCTGCCGTTGTAGTTGCGGCTTCCGTCCCACCACCATTTATCATATTCGAGGTACGGGTCAAGAACTCTGGTTTTTAGTTCGTGACGCAGACGACGCGAGATCTCCGGATTGATTTTATCAAATTCCGGCTGCATGAAATAATAAACCCATGAATAAAGGTTGCCCATATCACCGGCGACCAGATCTATAACATGCTTGTCATAAGGCTGGATGGAACGTCCCGGTTTGATAGCCGGAATATGTGCGCTCAAAGCCCATGAAGTCATCTCTGAAGCTGCATACACACCATTTATGAGCTGGTCAATGAATCTTCCTTTTCCTTCTGCAAGCTCAGCGAGAAGCAGATCGGCAACAGCTTTATTATTGGCGTCCAGCGGGTCTTCCATTATCTTACGGTTTCCGCTGCGCTCATATTCAAGATAATCAGTTGCCTTAACTCTTGGCCAGTCGTGAGAAAGCGCTTTTTCTCCTCTTTTTATATAATATTCCTTATTGTCGCCCAAAAGCGAATCCCATGCAGCCCTATCAGAATAAGCAGGAAGAGTAACCCATTTCTGATCGGTTACAAGCATATCCTTCAACTCCTCCTTGTTTGCTCTGGAAGCAATGAGATTTTTTTCGGTGTAGGCGGTTGCGCCGAATACAATCAGCGCCGCAGCTGCAAATGAGAACAGTTTTTTCATGATGCAAAAAATGATTTTGCCGTGAAATTACTCTCTTTCTTTATAACTACAGTGTATTTTTATCCAAAATAGTAG
>JAIDQW010000279.1 GCA_029062075.1 Paramuribaculum sp. | reverse complement strand
TAGAAATGAGAGCTCTTAAGGCTGTGCAGAATATTCCTTTGGATGTAGCCGAAGCACTATTACGAGTTAACTATTCATTCAATGGTGACAGCTGGAGCCCGCTATTGAACAAGATGATTTATGAAGGGGCAATAGCAGCCGCGGTAAAGCAGGTGAGCGGTGTTTCCGATAATGCAGCAATCGGTGTTAGTGCGGAAACATTCAGTCAACTGAGGGAGAATGAAGCGTCGATATGGAAAGATATTGTTGAATCCGGCTTGCTGTACAGCAGTTCCCCGAAAGTAGCTGACGAGATGATAAAGCCGTATCCGCCCAAACGCTATCCGAGCCGTGCGGGGCGCTATTTCGGATTCAGAATAGCGGAGAGTGCCTTTAATAGAGGATTGACAATAAATAACCTCCTAAGCCCTGATTTTTACCTGAGTGCGGATGCTCTGATGCAAAGCGGGTATTCCCCGAGAATCAAATAATGATGTGAGTATGTTCAGAATAAGTGCTTTACCGATATTTTTTGCAATATTGTTGCTTACGGGCTGCAGTTCAGGCGGCTATTCACCTGATAAGCTCAATAATGAGCTTTGTAATTATGTTCGGAATAAGGATTGCCGAATAGGAATTGCAGTTATATATAATGGTGACACGGTAGAGGTGAATGGAAACGAGAAATTCCCCATGCTGAGCGTGTATAAATTTCCTCAGGCAATAGCCGCCGGTAAGATAATGAGTGAAATGGGTATTATCCCGGATGATACTATAGAGGTAAGTGCCTCGCTGATACTCCCTGAGACGTGGAGTCCTCTGAGAGAACGATATGGAATCGGTGACCTCAGATTGCCGATAGGTGAGGTGCTGAGCTATTCTCTCGTGATGAGTGATAATAATGCATGTGACATTATTTTTGAGATTACAGGAGGGGTGGAAATTGCAGATAGTTTAATCAAATCATTGGGTTACAAGGATATAGATCTGGTGAATACTGAAGCAGAAATGAATGCAGACCCGATGCTGTGCTATGATAATTCGGCAACCCCGATAGCTCTTGCCGCTCTCATGTCGGATTTTTATAGTACAATGTGCAGTGAAAGCGATTGGATGCGCAGTATCAAGGCAAATCTTGAATTATGCGAAACGGGTAAAGGGCGAATTCCTTCTGCAGCGTTTGATGATGAGACTCTTATAGGGCACAAAACCGGCACCGGTCCTAAGGATAAAGACGGTAAAATCATAGCTGTTAACGATGTGGGCTATGTTGAATTTGCAAGCGGCTGCCATTACACACTTTCTGTGATGGTGAGTCAATCGGCTGATAATCTTGATGATACTGAAAGAATTATAGGAGAAATATCGGAAATTGTCAGAAGAAATATTGTGGGAGGTGAATAATAGCAGGAAAGAATAGTGTGGGCAACAAGTTGCCCGGTTGTTTTATTAAATTAACAATGTCCTACACGCCGCACCCAGAGTGGGGTTGAGGTAGGTAGGAGTGTCGAAACACGATTGTAACAAGTGAAAAAATTTTTTCAGGCGAGCGAACATTCTTAACTTTGCAGCGTTGAAACAAATGAGGGAGGTTGAAGAGTCAACTTCCGCCGAAAATCGGCAAGAACCCCAAAGCGTTACAAAGTAGAATAACACACATATCTCCTTACGTAATAAGGTTCTTAAGTCTAACATTAAACATAAAGAATGAAGAAAACAATGACTGTCATTGCGCTCTTCGCAGTTCTTCTAATCACAGTGTCGGCTCACACCGGCAGAGTCTATGAGGCCGCTGAAGGTTATAAGGCTCCTGCTTTCACACTAAGCAAAAGCGACAGCACGTTATCGCTTGCCGACCTGAAGGGACGCTATGTTCTGTTGACATTCTGGTCCTCAAGTGATGCGGTGTCAAGAGTAACAGCCGGAAACTATAACAGTTTTGCGGAAAAAGCGGAAGGAGAACAATTTTGTCTGGTATCGGTCAATATGGACCGTAATGAAACTCTCTATAATGAGATAGTTCGCCGAGACAATCTGAATGCGAAGTCACAATTTCATGTGAAAGGTGATGAAGCCTCAAGATTGAAAGAGGAGTATCACCTGGAGAATGGATTCAACTCTTACTTAATTGACCCAACAGGTCAAGTCATTGCACAGAATCCCTCAGAGCAAACCTTAACTCAAGTGTTAAGAAACTAATTGAAGCGGACGGGCTTTCAGGAAAATGAGTTCCTGATATCCCGTTTCTTTTTTTATGCCGGCTTGACAATGAATGTCAGACCGGCACTAATATAATAAGGTGTTTAATCGGTGATGTCTTCTCCGAGAATATCGCGTAAGTGCAGCTGTGCCCGGAACGAATCGGCTATAAGCGGAATATCAATAGACTGCCCGTGGTTCAAGCCTTCGTCGGCAATTTTTAACCAGATAGCCTTTGCCGCCGTAGGGTTCTTTTTCATAGCCGACTCATAGCAGGTTACCATGTGGTCCATAGCATCGTAGGTTGCAACCTCATTGCTGCGTGTGGAGTTGATGACCGAGAGAGTATAGTACCTCATGGTGAGATCGCCAAGTGTTTCCACAGAGCAATTCTGAAGGTCGCTATATAGAGTGTTGCAAAGCTCTGATGCAAGCTCAGGCTTGTTCTGAGTGAACGCCTCCGCTATTTTGTCGCGCATTGATGAATGAGTCTGCGAGCAGGAGGATAGTACGAATACCGCTATAATTGCGAATATGCTTAAGGCAATTTTCTTAATCATATATAAATAGTTGTTTAATCAGATATACAT
>JAIDQW010000278.1 GCA_029062075.1 Paramuribaculum sp. | reverse complement strand
GTTAAAAATATTGTTAAATTTTAGCTATTGCGCTGACTAAGTTACAAAATAAAATTGAGTCATGGCAAAAAATTAGTATTCCTTTCATATATTTGCACTGCAAAAACGTAATTGACTAATGACAACTTTGTTTCCCGCTATAATTCTTGTCCTTGTGGCAATAGTGATTCTCGGGGTCAAAGCGCTTTTTGTCAAAGGTGGAAAATTCCCGTCAGGACACGCTTCTGACATTCCCGCCCTTCGCAAAAAAGGAGTTGATTGCGTGCGCAAAATGAAATAGAAATAAACAAAAACATTAAATATCAAAACACATTTCATGAAAAAGACAGCATTTTCATTAGTGCTCCTCCTCGGTTTTGCCGCAGCATCATGCAGCGGAGACAAATCTACCGACACTACCACACCAAACAAACCTTCTGACAGCGAAACTACTACTGCAACTGCTTCAAACATACGCTATATTGACCTTGACTCAATCTCGGCTAACTATAATCTCGCCAAGGACTTCAAGGAAAACGCACTCCGCGCTTACAGCAAGCTTGATAACGCACAGCAGTCAAAAGGTGCTGAAATTCAGCGTTTCGGACAGCAAATCGAAGAGAAAGCCAAAAGCAACGGCTATATCTCTCAGACCACATACGAGGCTGATGTTGCCAAATTCAACAAAATGCAGCAGGATGCGCAGAACTATCTCGCAAAACTGCAGCGTGACACCGAGCAGGAACTCGCTCAGCAGCAGCAACAGCTCACCGATTCTATTGAATCTTTTATCAAAGACTATAACAAAACCAAAGGCTATGACGCCATTCTCCTTAAGGCTGCCGGCGTTTATTTCAACCCCGCTCTCGATATCACCGACGAGGTTGTAAAAGGTCTTAACGCACGCTACAACAAGGTAGCTGAAGAAAAGTAAAGCATTTTTTCATTCCTGTATTGAGCGGCATTGCTACGGCGCTTCACTGCGCGGCTTTGCCGCTTTTCTTTTTATCAGTTTGACAACGTAAACCACCCATGAATACCGCTCCGCTCATAACTATTGTTCTTCCTGTAAGAAACCGCGCTCAACTGCTGCCAAGAACCTTGCGCTCGATAGCGTCTCAGACTCTGCGTCCCCTCAAGGTTATTGCTGTGGATAACGGCTCTACCGACAGTACTGCAGAGATTCTCGGCAAGTGGGCGCAGGATGTTGCCCCCGCCGGCATTGAGGTGACAATTGTCAGCGAGGAAAAGCCGGGAGCCTCAGCGGCAAGAAACCGGGGACTCGCTGAAGTGACGACTCCTTACGTTATGTTCTTCGACTCTGATGATGAGATGCTTCCGGGTCACACCCAGCGGCTTGCCGAATGCATTGCCGCTAATCCGGATGCAGAGATTATCGGTTTTGACATCGCCATAAGAGATGATGACGGCTGGACAGATATTAAGAGCGTGAATGATTCCGACCTTCTGCGCGGGCATATTCTCCACGGTTCTTTCTCCACACAGCGGTTTATTGCCAAGACCGATTTTGTGAGAGCCGCCGGAGGGTGGGATGAAGAGCTGCCGAGATGGAATGACCTTGAGCTTGGTACAAGATTGCTTGCCTCTGCGCTAAATCCCATGATTTTTCACGGCGATGCGGGGGTGATCGTGCATACGTCGACTGATTCTATCTCCTGTTCCGGTTTTGCCAAAGATGCACAGATACTCGGCAAGGTTCTTGACAAAATGGAGTCAGATTTGGTTAGCAGCAGTAAAGAGGAGTACCTTGTGTGGACCGATGCCAGGAGTATGATTCTTGCCGCACTTTGCCGCCGCGAGGGAGACAGCGAAAGCGCACGGCGCATAGAGACAAAAACACTGAAACGCCGCAACGGTTGGAAGCGGCGTCTCAAGTTGCGCGCCATAGGCGCGATGGTTCGACTGTCCGGCAAAGGCGGTTGCCTACTCGCCGAAATATTCTTTTCTACAAAGCCTCAGGAACAGTAACCTTGAAGTGAGGGTTGGGAGTGTGCTGTGAGCGTGCGATATTAACAAGCTCCTTCACCTTCTCCGGATATTTCTCAGCGATATTATTATCCTCATGGATATCCTCGGCAAGATTGTAAAGCTCCGGTTTGCCGCGCTTTACAACGAGCTTCCAGTCGCCCTGACGCACACCCATCTGGTCGGTTTCGTTGAATTCCCAGAAGAGGAAATCGTGCTGCTTCTGAGTGCCCTTGCCTGTGAGAGTGGGTGCAAATGAGATGCCGTCGAAATAATCTACATCAACATCTTTGTTTTCATACTTCTTCATATCCACCCCGATGATGTCGCACACGGTGGGCATTACATCATAGAAAGCGAAAATGTGATCATTTTCAGAAGCCTCCTTGATAGCAGCAGGCCAGCGAACAATGAAAGGCACTCTGATTCCGCCCTCATGGCATGAACGCTTGAGACCTTTGAGCTTACCGTCTCGTCCGAAGAATTCGGGATCGGCTCCACCCTCTTCGTGAGGGCCGTTATCGCTTGTAAACACTACGATAGTGTTTTCGGCAAGACCCTTCTCGTCAAGTTTCTTCATCACATCGCCAACGTAAGCATCGAGGCGTGAAATCATTGCGGCGAACTGAGCATGGGTGTGAATTGACTCATTGTATCTTGACCCTTCATTTCCACCCCAGGTCTTATCATGGAAAAATTTCTTCTTATAGCCCTGGAGAAGAGAGTCATTAGGCTGTGCAAGCTCTGCATGAGGCAGAGTGTAAGTGAGCACTCCGAAGAAGGGAGTATCAGCATTCTGCTTGTCAAGCCACTCCATTGCCTGCTCGTGAATCATGTCGGCAGAGTACTGGGTACGCTTGAAATAGTCATCGCCAAACATCGGATACTTGATATTGTCCTCCATAACCAGGCGCACCACTGCAGTATCGCCGGCACTTTTGCTATATCTGTTCAGGAAATTGGGATAATAAAGGTGAGCCTGAAACTGGCAGATATAGCCGTAGAACTCATCAACGCCACGCTTATCAGGCGTAGATACCGAGCCTTCATAGCCTCCCGCCCATTTACCGAACATGCCGGTATTGTAGCCGTTATCCTTCATTATTTCAGGAAGGATAATATGGTTGGGGTCGTATGGATGCTGACCCACAACGGCAAAATCAACGTTGTTGCCATACATAACAGTGTCCCTGTTGCTCCAGTATTCTTTGTTGCCACGCACCTCGCAGTGACCGCTGTGCTGCCCTGTCATGAGTGAAGCTCTTGACGGTGCGCTCACCGGACTGCCGGCATAAGCCTGGGTAAAACGGATTCCCTGACGGGCAAGTGAGTCGATATTGGGAGTGGAGATATATTTCTGACCATAGCAGCCGAGATCACCGTAGCCCATGTCATCGCACATTATATACAGAATATTGGGTTTGGCTGGAGTCTTAGCCTTTTTAGACAAAGCGTTCTGCGGAACAGCACCCATTGTCAATGC
>JAIDQW010000277.1 GCA_029062075.1 Paramuribaculum sp. | reverse complement strand
AATTCCGCGTAATTGTAAAGACGGAAGCTGACTGTGGCATCTTTCACCGGCTTTCCTTAGGAATTAAGAACAGTAACCGTAATAGTATCAACCGGAGCATAATTTGATGTGACATTAATGTCGGTGTAACCGGCGGGACGTGACAGCACCTCTTCCGGCCCGTCATAGTTACCCGGCACACGGGTATTCATCATCATGCCGCGTGATGCAGGGGCATTGAACCAACCGAGATTAAGCACCGGCTCCGGTTCGCATGCACCGAGAAAATACCATTTACCGTCTGCCCAAGCCTCTACCCAAGCGTGGTTGTCATCGGTGTGCGCCCATCGCGGGGTGTAAATCTGGCGTGCGGGAATACCCATTGAGCGGAGTGCGGCGACTGTAAATGTGGATTCCTCGCCACATCTGCCGATAGCAGTGTAAACGGTAGCGAGAGGTGAATGGGTGCGACCATCAGACGGCTGATAAGTAGCCTTTTCGTGACACCAGTGGTTGATTTCCAGAATAGCATCTTTCATAGACAGGTTTTTCACTCTGTCCTTCAGCTCCTCATAGAAAACCTTTCTGTAGCCGTCCAGATATTCGTTGTTGATGCGTACTGGAAGTACGAAATGGCGGAATTCTCTGTCGGGCACCTTGCTTCCCCAGGGCATCTCCTTGCGGGCTTTCAGCGAGTAGTCCACGTTTTCAAGGAAGAAATCGCCGGAATTGTCAGCCATGTCGGGGAGTGGCATATATGCATAGAGCACTTCCAGTGCCTGTCTTTGCTCAGGGGTGAGTTTTTTATCAAAAACAGAAAAATATTCCTTGTTGCCTACTGTTTTCTGTCTTTCGGCAAAATCGGTCTTGACAACGGGCGATGCTATCTGTGCCGAAGCTACAGCACCGACAAACAGGGCAAGAGATATGAATGCTATTCTTTTAACAGACATACGTGTTAAGAATTAATTTGTGATACAATTTGTTTAACAATATCGGCAGAGGTGGTCTTTCGGGAATATTCATCGCTTCCCGGAGTACCCATAGACACTCCTCTGTGGCGGAATTTCATACCGCTTTCAACGGCAGCTCTCGCCGAAGCGTGAATTTCATTTGTTCCGGATGATTTGATAATCTCAGCAGCATTTGACTGTGAAACACCGGCTCCGGCGAGAATGGTAATCCGACCGTCAGCCCGGCGCACGAGTTCGGCGAGTGTATTTTTCCCTTCAAGTGCGGTCTGAGCCTGCCCCGAAGTGAGAATGCGGTCACAACCGAGCGAAATAATCTCTTCAAGTGCCTTGAACGGGTTGCGGCAAAGGTCGAACGCTCTGTGGAATGTAACGCTTATTCCGGCGGCTGCTTCCATCATTTTTCTGCAAGCAGGCATATCAATTTCTCCGTCAGGAGTAAGGGCTCCGATAACAACCCCTTGCACTCCAGCCTCACGCGCCGCAACAATGTCGTCAACCATGCAATCAACCTCCTCGGGAGTGTAGAGGAAATCATCTCCTCTTGGACGAATCAAAACATGTACTCTTATTCCCGGTACTTTCAGGGCACTGCGAATAAATCCTATTGAGGGTGTTACACCGCCTTCGCCGAGAGCGGAGCATAGTTCCACTCTGGAAGCCCCTCCTGCGGCGGCAGCTATTACGCTATCAATGTCGCCCGCACAAACTTCAAGCAGATTTTTCATTTTGAGACTGTATCCAGTTCAATGATATAGTCGATAGTCCCTTCCGGTATCTCCGGCAGGTTAATTGATATGCCACCCTCTTTAAGTTTGGTAAACTTAACGGGAGTTTTATCATCAAAAGTCACAGCCTTTTTCACTTTAGCGGTTGTGGGAACTTTAATCTCTTTTGCCTGTGGATTGAGCACGTGGAGATAGAGTTTGTCCCCCTTGCGGGTTGATGTGCCCCAATCCTGCGCTTCAAAATCGCCTGCGGAGGTGGCATAGAAAGTTTCGCCATATTTGTTCATCCACTGCCCGATCTCCTTGAGCCTTTCAAGAGCCGCCTCGGGCAGATTGCCGTCGGGTTGCGGACCGATGTTGAGCAGCAGATTAGCTCCCATGCCAGCAGCTTTTACAAGGTAAGCGATAAGTTCGGGAGTGGATTTATAGTTCTGATCCTTGATCTTATATCCCCACATACCGTTCATGGTCTGGCAGGTTTCAAGAGGAAGACGCGAAATATCCTGTCC
>JAIDQW010000276.1 GCA_029062075.1 Paramuribaculum sp. | reverse complement strand
GTATGTTTCATCTTATCAGCGCGCGTCCTGCCCAGACGAGTAGCACACCAGTGATAACACTTGCCGCAAGATAGAACACGCAAGTTGACCAGTCCCCATTGCTACCCATCACCCACATATCGTTTGCAAATGTTGAGAAAGTAGTGAAACCGCCACAGAATCCGGTTATCAGAAGAGTGCTTTCTCCAGACGTAACAACATGATATTTCTCAAACAACCCGAAAAGCAAGCCGAAAACGAAACACCCGATGATATTGACTAAAAAGGTGCCCAGCGGAAAAGTTCCCGAATATATATTTGAGCTCCATTTGTTAATGAGAAAACGCCCGCAGGTACCCACAAAACCACCCGCTCCGGCTAAAAGCATCATTTTAATCATTGGTGTTTAATTATTGCGTGAAAAAAAGCAGGCGACAAATGTCGCCTGCAGATATTACCTGTTGAAAATTGATTACGCTTTGCCGTTGCTACCGAGAACGTTTACAATTTTGTGCTTGTAAAGTTTTTCCATCTCATCGCGAGCCGGACCGAGATATTTACGCGGGTCAAACTCACCGGGCTTGGTTGCAAACACTTCGCGAACTGCTGCTGTCATTGCGAGACGGCTGTCTGAGTCGATATTGATTTTGCAAACTGCGCTCTTTGCAGCCTTGCGGAGTTCCTCTTCGGGAATACCGATCGCATCGGGAAGCTTACCACCATATTTGTTGATTGTATCAACATACTCCTGGGGAACTGAAGAAGAACCGTGGAGAACGATGGGGAATCCGGGGAGCTTCTCCATTACCGCGTCAAGAACCTCAAATGCCAAGGGCGGGGGAACGAGACGACCTTCTGCATTGCGTGTGCACTGCTCCGGAGTAAATTTATATGCACCGTGAGATGTGCCGATTGAAATAGCGAGGCTATCGCAACCTGTACGGGTAGCGAAGTCAATTACCTCTTCAGGATCGGTGTATGTGTGGTGGTCAGAAGAAACTTCGTCCTCAACACCGGCGAGTACACCGAGTTCACCCTCAACAGTCACGTCATACTGATGTGCATAGTCAACTACTTTCTTTGTAAGAGCGACATTTTCTTCGTAAGGAAGATGTGAACCGTCGATCATAACAGAGGAGAAGCCATTGTCGATACAGCTCTTGCAGAGCTCAAAACTATCACCATGGTCGAGGTGAAGAACAATCTGGGGATTCTCCCAACCAAGTTCTTTAGCGTATGCAACAGCACCCTGAGCCATATAGCGCAGAAGTGTAGCGTTTGCGTAGTTGCGTGCACCTTTTGAAACCTGAAGGATTACAGGAGATTTTTCCTCAGCAGCAGCTTTGATAATAGCCTGAAGCTGCTCCATGTTGTTGAAGTTGAAAGCTGGGATAGCATAGCCTCCCTTGATAGCCTTTGCAAACATCTCACGGGTGTTCACAAGACCAAGTTCTTTAAAACTTACCATTTTGGTTCTAATTATTTGGTGAAAAAATTATTAGTTGCTCTTATTTAGCGCAAAAATACAAAAAAATGGAATTAAAATAATATCACAGATATTTAATTTCTCCTAAATATGTTATTTGTCATTTATTTGCGCCGAAGATGAAGCATGGCATGAACACACCCGACAAATATCGCACCGCCTGCTATATTACCCAAAGTTGCAGGGATAAGATTATCCCGCACAAACTGCCATACACTCACATGTGCGCCCTCCAGCATTCCGAGAGGTATAAAAAACATATTAGCAATCGAGTGCTCATACCCCAAAGCTACAAATGCCATGACCGGGAGCCAGCATGCTGCCATCTTCTCGATGAGTGAATGCCCCGCCAATGCAAGCCACACCGCAAGACATACACACCAGTTTGCTCCCACTCCTTTTATAAACACAACAAGCCAGGACATTGACACCTTCATCTCAGCAACTTTTATTATTGCGCTGTGCCAGGGATCAGAGGCTGTCAAGCCTGCCATGTACACCATCAGCCATGCGAAACCGAATGCACCCACAAAATTGCCCAGATAGACAAGAGTCCAATTCTTTACAACATCCTTGAATCCGAAATCCCCTTTCATAAATCCCGGAACAAGCAATGCATTATTTCCGGTAAATAGTTCGGCACCTAGAATAACAACCAGAATTAGACCTATCGGAAACATTGTCCCGCTAAGAACTCTCTGCAGAGCCGGGTTCCCCGAAGTAATCTCAGGAAAGCCAAAACCTACGATAACAGATAAGATTCCACCAAGTGCTATGTAGCTCCCGGCAAGTATGGAAAGAATTATCAGTCTGCCTGTTTTTGCCGTCGTGTCAACTTTATTACGTCCAATATTGACAGATAGCTCCGCTACCTCTGTCGGCGTTCTAACATCCATATTCTATTATATTTTGAGCTAAGTTTCTGAAATCTTTCAACTAAATAAAAATGCAGACGGTCTGCACCAAGATTTATCCTTGATGCAGACCGTCCTGTTCTATTGTCTGTCAATTAAAGGCAGGCAACCGGCTTACTCCTCTACTGAGCGGAGTTTCTGCACATAAACCGCCTTCATCATCTTCTTGCGGTTGCTAACCGAAGGCTTTTCAAATGCCTGTCGGCTACGGAGTTCTTTTACAATGCCGGTTTTCTCAAATTTACGTTTGAATTTCTTCAACGCTCTCTCGATGTTCTCGCCTTCTTTAACTTGTACGATGATCATTTCTCTTATTTAGTTATTAATTAATTGCTTTATATGTTTTGCGCGGCAAAATTAAATACTTTTTTCTTTTCCGCAAAATATTATGAGTCATTTATATCCCATTTTTTACTGATTTATATTCTTTTTATACGCAAACACAACCATTTGTCATTTCATTTTGGTTAATTGGATTTATTTTCATAATTTCGGAGGCAGAATAACATAAGTAATTCCATTTTTTCACCTTAAATATATATTATTATATATCGTGAGACTGTTCCATCTTTTTGGTATTACCCTTATTGTTGCATCAGCTTGTACTGACAAAAATTCAAAAAACGCAGACTACACACTTTTTGTCGATCCGTTTATCGGAGCGGCTGACAATGGTCACACCTTTCCAGGAGCCTGCCGACCATTTGGCATGATTCAGACAAGCCCTGTAACCGGCGCTATCGGCTGGAGATATTGCTCTGAATATGTTTATTCAGATTCTGTGATATGGGGTTTTACACAAACTCATCTAAACGGCACCGGATGCATGGACCTCGGAGACATTCTCGTTATGCCACTTACCGGAACCAGACAAAGAGCTTGGGATTCCTACCGTAGTACCTTCAGCAAATCAACAGAGGTTGCGTCACCGGGCTATTATGCTGTCACCCTCAGTGAGCCTGATGTTAGAGCTGAACTTACTGCCTCTAAAAGAGCTGCCATTCATAGATACACCTTCAACTCTCCCGATTCAGCCGCCCTGCTCATTGATTTGCAGCACGGACCGGCTTGGAGCGAAGGGCAATACCATGGGCAGGTCAGAGAATGTATTACAAAATGGGAAGATGAATACACACTCTCCGGTATGGTGAGAAATGCTGTTTGGGTAAATCAGCGCTACTTTTTTGTAATGAAATTCAACCGTGCTGTCACCGATACCCTCTCACTGCAAATGTCACCCGGAGAGAGGGGACAAAGAATAATTGCGTCATTCGACATCAACCCGGGCGACACACTCATGATGAAAGTCGCGATGAGCACAACCGGAATTCCCGGAGCAAAAGCCAATCTTGAGGCTGAAATCAGCGACTGGAACTTTAATAATATCCGCGAAGATGCTCGTGCCGATTGGAATTCATATCTCGGCAGGATTGAGGTTGACGGCACGAAAGAACAAAAAACAAATTTCTACACCGCATTCTATCATGCTATAATTCAGCCGAATATTATCTCCGACATTGATGGTACGGTTAGAAATGCCGCCGACTCTATTATCACCGCACCGGGAGGAGAATTTTATTCAACGTTCTCTTTATGGGACACTTACCGCGCTGCTCATCCGTTCTACACCATTATAACACCTGAAAAAGTCGACCCCTTTGTCAATTCTCTTGTTGCACAAAGCGAAGTGCAGGGATTTCTCCCGATTTGGGCTCTATGGGGTGGAGAAACATTCACTATGATAGGCAACCATGCAGTTTCTGTTATTGCTGAGGCATATCAGAAAGGCTTCAGAGGATTCGATGCACAAAAGGCTTACGATGCAGTGAAGCGTACACAAACTGTCAGCCATCCACAAAAAAGCGATTGGGAAACATATACTAAGTATGTCTATTTCCCAACCGATCTCACCCCCGCTGAATCGGTTTCATCTACGCTTGAAAGTTGCTACGATGACTATGCGGCG
>JAIDQW010000275.1 GCA_029062075.1 Paramuribaculum sp. | reverse complement strand
GTGATGAAATGGTGGCTGAGCAAGATAAGGCGCTTTGCAAGCGATTCGGCGCTCAGGTTCCCGGACCTGAATTTGAAAAAGATGCACTTGTGAAAGGCTCAATATTTGAACTTGATGAAAATGGAAATGTCAAGGAAGGAGATGATGCTATTCAGGTAATCAGTGGTATTGTTGCGCCGATGTACTTTAAGGATAGTGAGCAGGCTGCTCTTTTTGAGGGAAAGAAAGTTGATGACAAGGTTGTTTTCAATCCTTGGAAAACCTGTAATGGGGATGCGACTGAATTGTCCTCAATGCTTCAGGTAGATAAAGACAAGGTTGCTGATCTCCATAATGATTTCCAGATGACCATTTCTGAGATAATTGTAGTTAGACCGGCTGAACATAATCAGGAATTCTATGACCAGGTGTTTGGTAAGGATAAAGTGAAAGATGAAACATCTTATCTCGAAATGGTTAAGAATATGATTTCTGAGGGTCTTAAGCAGAATAGCGAAATGATCTTCCGTGTTGATGCGCGTAAGTATTTCGTTAATAAATATGGTGACATGACACTTCCGGAGGAAACCCTCAAGAAATGGCTTGTTAACCGCGACGGAATCACCGAAGAAAATATCAATGAACGTTTTGCTGAGATGATTCCCGATTTGAAATGGCAGCTTATAAAGGAGGCTATTGCAGAGAAAGCTCAGGTGAAAATTGAAGAGTCTGACTTACTTGAATTTGCAAAAAGTCTTGCAAGACATCAGTTTGAGCAATATGGCATGTTGAACATTGATGATGAAACAATAGCAAATTATGCTAAGAATATTCTTGCGGATAAGAACTATCGTTCACGTCTAATTGAACAGGTTGGTGATATCAAACTTTTTGATGCTATAAAAAATGCTGTAACCCTTGATGTGAAGAGTGTTTCAGTTGATGAATTTAAGGAAATCGCTTCTAAAGCATAATCGCTCCTAAATAAAATTAGGAGTAGCATTCCAGACAAATTTCCGCGGATGCTGATTGAAAAATCAATAAGCATTCGCGGATTTTTTACGTTTTTTTTGTTCGTTTTTGTAATACACTTGAAAAATTACTAACTTTGAATTAGAAATGACAATTTTGAAATCATTAAGAGTTTATGAAAAACGATTTTAGAGACTACGCAGTGAAGCATCTCGGCATGAATGGGCTTGCTTTGGATCAATATGCATCAACAATCACATCAAGCTATATATCGCCCACCATTATTGAGGAACGACAGCTTAATGTTGCTCAGATGGATGTGTTTTCGAGATTGATGATGGACCGTATTATTTTTCTTGGAACAGATGTGAACGATTACACCGCAAATGTCATTCAGGCACAATTGCTGTATCTTGACTCAGCTGATCCTGGTAAAGATATCAGTATTTACTTGAATTCTCCCGGCGGGTCGGTTTATGCCGGTCTGGGTATTTATGATACTATGC
>JAIDQW010000274.1 GCA_029062075.1 Paramuribaculum sp. | reverse complement strand
GTGGTGTTGAGTGACGGACCGTTGGCAAGAATCACAAGCTCGTCGGCATTTTTCAGATTGCCCGGCAGCGGTGATGCTTTTCTTGATTTCATGGCTATCTTTACAAGGCTCAGCAAAGTCTGCTGCATATTCCCTGCCCAATGTTGTATCTTATCTGCTGTTGACATTTTTAACGGCACTTTGTCATTACGGCGCAAATTTACAAAAAAAAGAGGTGCCGATGAATTATTCAGTGCCGGATAATGATAGTAAGAGTCCTGCCGGATGCGGTGCCGAGTCTTCTTGCGGAAAAAAAGTCAGACGGATTGCACCGGGAGCATACGGGTGGCATGGCAATTCTGTCGCGGCTCACTCCCGCGCTTTCAAGGCTTGCAGCGACGGCAAGAGGAAGATTTACATGCGGCTTGCTCCGGCTCCGGTCAACCGCCCCGAATCGCTCGAAATGCTCCGCCACCTCTTCTCCAACTTCAAAACAGTCGCCACAGATGCAAGGACCCATTGCCGCAATGATATTGCCCGGTTTCGCTCCAATCTCTGCCATTTTGGCTACGGTAAGTGCGGCTATATCACCGGCAGCTCCACGCCAACCGCTGTGAGCGGCACCGATGATTCCTGACTCAGGGTCAGCAAGCACTATTGGGACGCAATCGGCGGTGTGAATTCCTAATGCAATGCTGGGCAGTGAGGTGACAATAGCGTCTGTGTCCGGCAGAGGGGTCGCCGGTTCGGTGACAACAGCCACATTGAGCGAGTGAGTCTGATGCGGGAATACGATTTTGTCCTCATCAACGCTCAGAAACTTTGCCAGTTCAGTTCTGCAACGCAAGTAGTGCTCAGTTGAATCGCCCGTATATGAGCAGGTTGAGAATCCGGAATATGGCAACTCAGGTGAAGCCGTGTTCCGCAAAGTGGAAAAAGCCAAGATATTCTTGCTGCTCAGCAGATCAATTACCTTCACTGTCAAGGGTATCTACGCCGTAATCCCAGTCTTCATCCCAATCCTCGTCCTCAAGGTCAAGCTCCTCCTCGTCAACAGGCATAGCCTCCTGCTCGAAGATAAATTCATCCTCTTCCTGCACTCTGTGGCGTCGGTCAAGGGGTCGGTGAGTGATAGAGGGTGTTGCAATACGGTTGCTCTCATCGGTGATAGCTCCCCAGAGCATATCTTTAAGCTCGGTGAGTCCTTCGCCGGTAACAGCCGAGATAAAAACAGAGGGCACTCCTTCCGGAAGGGTCTTGGCAAGCTCTTCTTTCAGTTCGTCATCAAGCATATCGCTTTTAGATACGGCAAGAATGCGCTGTTTGTCCTCAAGCTGAGGATTGAACCTGATAAGCTCGTCGAGAAGAATTTTGTATTGTTCGGCAATATCATCCGCATCGGCGGGTACCATAAACAGCAGCACGGCATTACGCTCTATATGCCTGAGGAATCTGAGTCCGAGTCCTTTGCCCTCGCTCGCTCCTTCTATAATTCCGGGAATGTCTGCCATTACAAACGATTGCCTGTCGCGATACTCCACTATGCCGAGCTGCGGCTCCATAGTTGTGAAGGGGTAGTCCGCAATCTTGGGGCGCGCTGCGCTGAGTGCGGATAGCAGTGTTGATTTACCGGCGTTTGGAAATCCCACAAGTCCCACGTCGGCAAGAAGTTTTAGCTCAAGTACCACCGCTTTTTCAATAGCGGGTTCACCCGGCTGGGCATATCTCGGAGTACGGTTAGTCGGGCTCTTGAAGTGCCAGTTTCCAAGTCCACCTCTTCCGCCGCGAAGCAGCTTCACCTCCTCGCCATCGTCTGTCACCTCGCAAAGATAGTCGCCGGTCTCGGCATCAAACACCACGGTTCCGCATGGCACGTCTATAATCACATCTTCTCCATCCTTGCCGCTGGAGCGGTTTTCCGATCCGCTCTGCCCGTTCTCAGCGAAAATATGCCGGCGGTATTTCAGCGGAAGGAGGGTCCACATGTGGGAATTGCCCCGGAGAATAATATGACCGCCACGGCCGCCGTCGCCTCCGTCAGGACCGCCTTTTGGAACGTATTTGGCTCTGTGATAGTGTCGTGAACCTGCGCCGCCCTTGCCTGAGCGGCACAATATCTTTACATAATCGATGAAGTTGGTATCTGCCATAAATATTACTTTTATGAATACAACAACCGGGAGTTAAAAATTGATTTCAGGCATTTGAAATAAGCCAGACCGTGTAAGTGACATAAACGGCTGCGAGTATTCCGCCCTCGGTTCTTGTTATGGTGTTGTACTTGAAGAATCTGCCGAATATCCAGAATAGTGCGGAGGCAACAAGCAGTGTAAGCAAGTCAACATTGCCTATGGCACCGAACTGCAGCGGGAAAATTGTTGCTGATGCACCGAGCACCAGGAAAATATTGAAAATATTGCTGCCTATCACATTGCCGAGAGCAAGCTCCGGCTTACCCTTAACCGCAGCGGTAATAGATACGGCGAGCTCCGGCAATGATGTGCCTGCCGCAACAATAGTAAGGGCTATCACAGCATCGCTTACTCCCAACGCTTTTGCAATTCCGGTTGCTCCGTCAACAAATATGTCGCCGCCGAAAATGAGTCCCGCCAGTCCGAGAAGCACGAATATTATAGCCTTTGCAATTTTCATCGGTGGTTTAGTGTCACCGCCCTCGGGTGATTTGTTGCCGGTCTTGGCTTGCGAGAGGGTGTGACGCATGAACAGAACAAAAAACAGAATCAGCAAAATGCCATCCACACGGCTTAGAAGCATTGTCGGTGCTGAATCAAGAAGCGGACCATTGCCCATAATCAGCAATATCAGTGAGGACAGGAAAACGAGGGGAATCTCGTTGTTCATAATGTTGTGGCTTACCTTCATGGGTTTTATCAGCGCGACTATGCCTATGATGGCGCAGATGTTGAAGATGTTACTGCCCACCACATTGCCTATGGCAAGCTCACTCGTGCCTTTTGCTGCCGATATTACGCTTATCACAAGCTCCGGGGTCGAGGTTCCGAATGCCACAACCGTAAGACCGACTACCAGTTCTGAAATACCCATGCGCCTTGCAAGGTCAGATGAACCGTCTGTAAGGATATTGGCACCAACTAAAATCAGAGCCAATCCGCCAATTAAGAGTAGAATATCGAGTATCATTCCGCAAAGGTAGTCAAAAAAAGTGACTTATGCTCTGAACTGCTGGCAAGCGTCCAGAATAATCG
>JAIDQW010000273.1 GCA_029062075.1 Paramuribaculum sp. | reverse complement strand
CTGTATTTGAAATTGTAATTTTTTTGCAAGGACGGCAGATATTCAATCATCTCCTCGGGCAGCTTAGAAAAATCCATACCTATTTTCTGATGGTTGTAACTTAAGCCTATCATCCAGCTGCCCGCACTTTTGAGCTGGTACTTTGAAAAATTATAAGCTGCGCCTTGAGAGTATTTTCTGTGGTTGAAGAAATAATATATGTTACCTCCCAGAGTTTCCTGAGATATGTCATTGAAGTTATAATCAAGCTTTTGACCGGGATCATAATCTCCGAAATGGGTAATTTTGGTACCACCGTTAGTTTTGTTGTAATTGATTCCTGCAGAAAAAAGAGCGCACACAAAGTTAAAATTGAAACTGCGTCTTAGAGAAGACTCTCCGCCAAAAATCGCATTAGCGTCCCATGTATATCCGACACTCACTGCCATGAAACTGAGATGCGCTCCAAGATCACTGTAAAGGTTGGAGCGTATTCGCAGATAACTCCTTGATGAGAATATCATCTCATTAGCGGTAAGCCAGTTATAGCTCCTTATCATTGCTTTCCAGTTTTTGCCGGTGCCTACAACGTATGTGGAATCATAGGTATTGAAAGTTCTGTCGCCCCAATTATACACATTCACGCAGAATCTTGCGAATTTCGGATAATTTATTCCGGGGGCATTAACATTGAAATTGGAAGCTGTGAGTTGTCTTATCCATGACATTCGGCTGAACTCGGTTGAATCAACAAGATTGGCAGCATGGATATTCCACGCTGCCAATATGATACTTGTGAGTATAGCTAAATGTTTGAATTTCATTAATACATAGGAGTGAATGGTGCGGTAGGCACAAGGAGCTTATTTGCACAGCCAACGGCATCAGCGGCGTTTGCAACCGTAAGTTTCATTACCGGAGCACCTTTTCTGAGGTCACATTTCTTGAGATCCACATATATCACACCGAGGTGGGTGACCGGTTCGAAATAATAGTATTTATCACGAAGATTGGAAAATGACCTCCACTGAGTTGATGATACATTAGGCTCACCGTTTACCGTGTAGAGGTAAGGCACAGACACATTCATAATAATACTTCTTGTGATTGCAACACCGATAGAAGCATCTGCTGTCTTGGAAACATTCTTTTCAAAGAAAGCGGCTCTTACAAAACGGTCGGGACTCTTTACAGTGCCCGGTAGCATATTTGTGCCGCCAATCCCTTTCCAGTAATTGTTTATGGCAATCATCTGCGGGTATGTTGGATCGTTTGTAAACACTCTCACAGAGTCATTATTATACACCTTAATGTTGCCGTGGTCAAACTCAAATACCGCACTGTTTCCCTGAGCATCATTGAGAGCCCAGTGCAGGGTTGAAACTGTGCCTCCGTCAAAGGTTGCACCGGAGATGGTGAAATCCTGCTTTGAAATTTCATCGATAGCCTCTTGCGTTGTTGCGCAATTATCAAGAATCCAAGCCACAAATACTGCAAGACTCATTGCCGGACGTCCTTCTGTTTCAGGATTAACATACACAGTGCCCTTGCAGAACAGTCCGTTGACAGCAAGACCTTTTTCGTTCATACCTTCCGTGATACCACCGTCATAGCTTACGGCATAGACAGCACCATATTTCGAGGTCCATTTCACCGCATCAGGAGTGTTGTTTCCAACTTTCTTCATGCCTTTTGGATACACATAGAGGTTTGTGGGAATAGGCGTTTTCCAGTCAAGCGACCTTCCGACTATAACGAGGGAACTATCTCCCTGATAAGAAACGAGTGAGCAAGCCGAAGAATCTAAGGCGCTTACGGATGCAACCGCAAAGGTTGCTGCTGCAAGTAAAGTTTTCAGTTTCATAAAGCAAATATACAACAGTTTTTTAACAATTCAACGCTTGCGGAGTACAAATGGTTCTGTTAAATTTGTAATAAAATGATGAGAAAGATTATTCATGTGGATATGGATGCCTTCTACGCTTCGGTTGAGCAGCGTGATAATCCTGAACTACGGGGCAAACCGATAGCTGTGGGGCATGAAGGCGGACGTGGCGTTGTTGCGGCAGCGAGCTATGAGGCAAGACGCTTCGGGGTAAGATCCGCGATGCCGAGCGCAACAGCCCGCCGGCGATGCCCTTCCTTAATCTTTGTTGATGGAAGAATGGATGTTTACAAGCAGGTTTCTTCACAAATCCATGAAATTTTTCACCGTTACACAGATATAATAGAGCCTATAAGCCTTGATGAGGCATTTTTGGATGTCACCAAGAATAAGCCGGGCATAGAACTGGCAGTTGATATCGCCAAAAGAATCAAAAAAGAGATAAGGGAGGAGCTGCACCTTGTAGCATCGGCAGGAGTCAGCTACAATAAGTTTCTTGCAAAAATAGCTTCCGATTACCGAAAGCCGGACGGATTATGCACCATTCATCCGAGCAGGGCTCAGGATTTTATCAAAACTCTGCCCGTTGAGAGTTTCTGGGGTGTTGGACCGGTGACAGCAAAGAAGATGCACTCACTCGGAATACACACCGGCAGCGACCTTGCAGAGTGGTCGGCAGATCTGTTGATTATGAATTTCGGAAAAGCGGGACAGCTTTACTACGATTTTGTCAGGGGGATAGACAACCGCCCTGTGGAGCCTGTGCGCATAAGAAAGTCACTCAGTTGCGAGCACACTCTTGAAAGAGATATTCTTGATTTAGAAGAGTTGTCGCTGCATCTGCGGGAAGCAGCAGAGGATCTGTATTCCAGAATTAATAGGAAGGATTTCAGCGGTTGCACTCTCACTCTTAAGCTCAAATTCTACGATTTCACCAATATAAGCAGGAGTATAACCAGAGAACGGGATTTTGGCTCGATTGATGAGATATATGACTGTGCTTTAAGGCTGCTGAAGGAAACGGATCTTGCCCTTCGCCCGGTAAGACTTATAGGAATCGGAGTTAGCAATCCGCAACGAGACAGGCAGGAAGAGGTATGGCGTCAGCTTACTTTTGATTTTTATGACGGACTGGTTTAGGAATAAATATTAAATTTGCGACAATAATTAAATAAAAAGATATGAAATATATAGGTGCGCATGTCAGCGCAAGCAACGGTGTAAGTTATGCACCGATAAATGCAGCAAAAATAGGTGCTAAGGCATTTGCTCTTTTCACCAGAAATCCATCTCGCTGGACCTCCCCTGCCATAAAGCCGAAAGAGGCTGAGACTTTTAAGGAAAATTGCGAGAAATACGGTTTTACTCCCGCACAAATTCTGCCTCATGACAGCTATCTGATAAATCTCGGTGCACCCGAGGCTGAAAAGCTTGAGAAAAGCCGCGAGGCATTTCTTGACGAGATGCGCCGATGCGAACAGTTGGGTCTTACTATGCTTAACTTTCATCCGGGAAGTCATCTCAAACTCATCGAAATAGACCAATGCCTTGACCTGATAGCGGAATCCATAAATATTGCTCTTTCTCAAACAAACGGAGTTAAAGCTGTGATAGAGAACACAGCCGGACAAGGCAGCAACTTAGGCTTCAATTTCGCACAGATAGCCCATATCATAGATAAAGTAGAAGATAAGGAGAGAGTGGGAGTGTGCATAGACACCTGTCATACCTTCGCTTCCGGATATGATCTCGCAACGCCTGAAGGATACAGTGCAACATGGAACGAATTTGAGCGTGAAATCGGATTCAAATATCTGAGCGGTATGCACTTAAACGATTCCAAAAAGGGATTGGGCAGCAAGGTTGACCGCCACGAATCACTCGGTTTGGGAGCTATAGGCAAGGATTTCTTCAAAATGCTTATGGAGGACCCGCGAATGGACAACATTCCACTTATACTCGAAACTCCTAATGAGGAAATATGGGCTGATGAAATCAAATGGCTATACTCGCTCGTACCCTCAGAAAGCAAATAACCTGTAAGTGACCCCAATACCGATATAAGGCTGGAATCCGCGCAGTGTTGCAGCCGCTCCGGCTGATACACCGAAATGCCACCGCTTATAACGGCTTGGTTGGGTGCGTGTTATAATAGAATGCGGAGTGTAGATGTGAATAGAGTCAAGGGTTGGCTCCACTCCACTGACATAGGCATCATAGAGCTCGCCTGAATAACGGCGTGATACTACATCCATAATTACGGTAATAGTATCGTTGCCATTTTCAATTGTGTCACTGATTGATTCCGGCTTTACCTTAAACCGACGTGATTCCACTTTTGTCTCAGAAATATTGTCTGGAGATACAATTTTTACCGTATCATGAATTAGCAGTGTATCAACACTATACATGGCAATTTGATGATTATTGCAGGTATTGTAAGTAAGTAGATAACTTGCAATAAAGCCGACAATTATGCCGACAAAAAGATAAGTGATTTTCATAGCAATAATATTATTTTGGTGTGTTTTTGAATTATTGGCACAAAGATAATACAAACATTGTTATTATACAACTATAGCTAAACTGCTACTGCTTGCTAAAGGTTTCGCATAGCATCGCGCCTACGGTGCTCACAATTGCCATCAGCCACTCGGAAAACTTGGAAGATTCGGAAATATTATTTTTTGCAAAATTATTTGCATATTTGCAAAACACGCCTTATCTTTGCGCCAACAAAGGAAAACCCACACGAAAAACACTACAATATATTAAC
>JAIDQW010000272.1 GCA_029062075.1 Paramuribaculum sp. | reverse complement strand
GCTCAAGGATATCGTATTCGTCACCGGGAGTCACACCTTCTTTTGTACCGATTTTTGCATAAACGAAACCGTCTGCACTTTTTGATACAGGAACAGTGGTGCGGAATTCATCATACTCGACCTGAAGTTTTGCAAGAGACTTGTCAATAGCACGGCTTGTTGCAGAAGATGCAAGCTGATCGATAGTCTTTTCCTTATCTTTCTTAACGCCGGCACGAGCTTTTGTCTGACCTACGTAGGTGAGTTTGCACTTGCCTGAATCAAGTAGATCCTTAAGAGTAGCGTTTTCGTTGTAAAGAACCGCATCAGAGAGTGCCATATCAATATCGTCATTCCAATCGAGTTTGTAAAGATTGGTAACAGCGGTAACGGAGTACATATCTTTCATAAGAGCGTTAGCAGCAGCTTCAGCCGCCTTTTTCGCACCCATAGCCGCGAGACCGCCGAGAGCACCACCACCAGCTGCACCTGATGCGCCTGCTACAGCAGCACCTGCAAGTTCAGAAATTTCCTTGGCAAGAGCTTTGTTGTTGCGGAAACGAAGGTTAGTCGCTACAACGAAGGTATTGTTAAGCAACTCGAAGCCTTGTGCTGAAAGCATTGCTTTAAGTTCCTCATTTGCGGCAGCTTTAGCCAAATCTGTTCCTGATGCATTCTCAAGACCTCTCTCCTGAATAACTGCGGCATCGAAGTGAGGAGTCTTATTTTCATCATAGTTGTACCATTTAGCAACCATATAAGGTGCAACTTGGTTATCTTCAAGGAACTTGTTTACTACAGCGTGCATATAGTCGTCAACCTTTTCTACACGGATCATAGATGACTCACCGTTTGCTGACACAGCAGATGCGGCTGCACTTTTAAGAAACTTAGAAGCACCACCTCCTGATGGACGTGCAGCCTTAGCTTCATCTTCAGAAATTCCGGCTGCGAGCTTATCAAAGTCAATAATGCGGATTTCAAGATTATGATCGTTAAACTGCTCGGGAATAGCAATGCCGGGGAAAGTTAACTTTGGAATTTCTCCGAGTGATTTAATCGCACCGTTCAGTGATGCGGCATAACCTTCAGGGTCTGTATCCTTAGCCTCTTTGTCCAGACGCTGATTCTGTTCATCAGAATTAACGAGAACAGAATAAATAGAGCTGCGCAAAAATTTAGGGTCTTCAGCTTTCATGCTTACAGAAGCAAGCGCCATGAAAGCAAGTCCAGAAAAAATAAATGCTTTTGTTTTCATAAAAAAGTAATAAAAATTGGTTAAAATATTACAGTGTTTCTTGTTTACTAATTATCTTACCACACAATCCAGTTGTGATGGACTATTGTTTTGGGTTGGTTTTTAGCCCAAGCTACAGCAACATCTCTTGCAGCCTTGATGCGTTGTTGCTCCAAAGCCACAGCATTTCTATACTTCTCTTTAGTTTCAAAGTCATAGTCGGCTTTAACCGATGCAGACATTTTTTTTCCAAGGTTCTTTGCTGCCTGATAAGATGAAGACGCCGGATCTATCTGAGACAGATAGCGATAAGCTGCCTTAGCACCTGCTGCCGTGGGATTAGCGGCCCATTCACCCTCCGCTTTAGCAAGCAGATTTGCTCCCTCGTAATCAGTGCGGTCGTTATAAATCTTGGTAGCGAGCGCGTGAGCCTGCTGATATCCATCACAGCACTCAGGAACAGATGTTGCCCAATATAGAGCCTCATCATAATTACGTTGATTAAGAGCTGTTGTCGCCTTAGTAATGTATGTAGGATAATTCTTGTTGAAATACTCCACTATTTTAGCCTTGGCTCTGTCAACAAAAGTGATGAATTCCTGATTATTAGTATTCAGTGAGCCAAGAGCGCGAGTCAGTGCCTGTTCATTGTTTGCGCCAACGCCTTTTAACGGAAAAGTAGCTGTTGCATACACTTTCTTATTATCACCGTCACAGATTGCGAGCTGAAGCTCACTCTTAACCATGACTCTACCACCAACACCACCGGCTTCCTGACTGAATGCCTCGTCAAACCTGCCAATCAGGAAAAACTGGCAATCGTAATCACCGGCGGCAACACCGGTGTGAGACAGAGCCATCTTCAGTTTAGCCTGCAATTTGCGCTCGACTCCTGCGGGAACGGGGTCTCCCTCAGTTATGAAGGGTGCCAGACCTATTGCGATTTCACATTCAGCCGATGCAGAAATTGCTGAAACCAGCAGGAGTGCACTTGTTAAGAACTTTCTAATTTTCATATATTAGTCCTGATTAAATTATTTTTCACCGATATATATTCTTCCTGCTCCAAGTCCGGTTGAAGCATTTTCAGAAACGATACCGAGAGATTTAAGCATGGCGGTTAAACCATTAGCCCAGCGTTTAGCATCCATAGGCTGACCGTTAGCACTGAATAGCGGTATTCTGACCTGGTCAAAGCGAATCATATTTCTACCGCTGCTGCGTTCTGAGAACTGGTGATTTACAGTGTTTTCACTTACCCAATCATAAATAATAGTTCCAAGTTCCTTGCCGCCGTATTCAGAATTCATGTTAATTCCGGCTCCGTTGTCAACAATTCTGACATCAAGACGAATTTCACGCCCGTTTGTCTGAACATCATCAAAATAGTTCTGAAGAGTTGAGCAAAAATTATCCATATTGTTTTTGGCAGTCTGCTTCAATGCAACAGACAGGGGCACTGTCCGTCTTACTTCTCCGGTTTGTCCGGCGATAGGTGCGACCTGCTTGTTAGAATAACTGTCTATCGCATCAATACGGTAATCGCAAGAATAAAGTGAGCCGGCGTTGTTCAGATTCCAACCAATCTTAAGTGTGATATCAGGTTTAGCTCGTTTCAGAAGTTCATCATACGAATTAGTAGCTACACCTGCACCAGTTTCAGCACCTTCAAAAGCTTCATCAAACATTTCATCTTCATCATCACTTTCCTGCTGAGCCAAAGCATCAATCAAAGGAAAATTTCTTTCAGCCATAATCTGTGCGATAGCCAACTGAACATTTTTGAAATCGGGATCGACCAGTGCACGGTCGTAGTCCTCACGCACCTGTGTTTTACCGTTTCTCTGGGTTTCAGTAACATATCCTTTTTCAATGCACCATGTCTTATCCGGGAGAACCATAAGTTTGGGAGGCGCAGCAGTTACAACCTGTGCAACTCCTATAGCAGCTGCAGTACAAAACAGAAATTTTGATAAATAATTCATAGC
>JAIDQW010000271.1 GCA_029062075.1 Paramuribaculum sp. | reverse complement strand
AGTCAGGGTTGTCACAAATGTCTTATTATTGTGTCTTATAAGAAAACGATGACAGATTGATGACCGAGACACGATTTAACGAAGATGTTTTGCCACTGTACGCGGATATGTTTCGCGTGGCGGTTGCTCTTCTCGGCAATCGTGAGGAAGCGAAGGATGTTGTTCAAAACGCTATGGTTAAGCTCTGGACTATCAAGGATAAACTTGATGAGGTCAGGTCACTGAAGGCTTATTGTTACGGAATGGTGCGAAATGCTTGCCTGTCGCGGATAGCTCAGGCGAGGGCAACAGAGCCGGTTGACGGTTTGATGATAGTAGCGGACGGATCGACCCCGCACAGGATTGTAGAAGCACAGGATTCGCTGCGGATTCTCAAGCAAGCTATCGAGACTATGCCGCCGGAGCAGAGCGAGGTGATGAAGCTGAGCGCATACGCGGGGATGTCAAACCCGGAAATAGCTGAACTCACCGGTTTGTCGGAAACCAATGTCAGGGCAATCCTCAGTAGGGGTCGTAAAAAATTGAAATTACTCTTCTCAAAAATATAGAATATGGAAAAAACGAAGCAGCTTTTAGATAAATTCTACCGAGGCGAAACAACGGCGGATGAGAACAGGCTGATAGTATCTCTGCTCTCAGATGATGACGGTAGCGACAAAGCTCTCTTTGAAGCTCTTGAGGAGGCGCAGCTTGATGTGTCAGTTCCGCCGAATCTTGAGGCGGATATACGTAAGGCTATAATCTCCACTAAGCACCGCAGGAAAATCACAATACCGGTGTGGGTAAAGGCGGGCGGCATAGCTGCAGCAATAGCTCTGCTTGTGTTTGGCTGGTTAGGTCTCAGCGATTCCGGTGAGATTCAACAATCTCCAACCCTCATAGCCGAGGTGCGTCAGGATCCGGTCACCACTCCAAAGGCTAAGCCAAAACCGAAGGCGGAGGTAGTTGTGACAGACCAATCCAAGCCGGTAGAAGCGGCGAAGCCTAAAGTGAAGAAAGACGCCCCAAAAGTACCGACAGAAGAGGAGCTCCTCACGGCTGAGGCCTCGCTGAGGCTACTCGGAGAAAAACTCAATGAAGCGGGACTTAAAGCTGCAAACGCCGCAGAGGAGATTCAGAATAACAACTCACTAAAAAATATACTGAAATGAAAAAACTATTTACTCTTATTGTTCTCATCGCATCGTGTGCCGGTATCTCCCGCGCTGATTCTTTCACCTACCAGATGGGTAATGCCGTGCGAGAGGGGCTTTTGACTGAAATCCACGTGTCAAAGGATATTCTCCCTCTGGTTTCTCCCGAAGTAAGTAAAAAGATCCCGCTATTAGGTAAAGTGGATGGAGTGACCGCAGTGACTATTTTCACAGCCCCGAATGAAGACGCTGTAAACAGATGTTATCAGATTCTCAATTCATCTTTCACATTTTCAGAGACAAGTATGCTGCTGGTTAATGCTGAGGCGAAAGAATATACAGCGATATACGGAACCAAAGAATCTAACGAGCAGAGCTATTTTAAACG
>JAIDQW010000270.1 GCA_029062075.1 Paramuribaculum sp. | reverse complement strand
GTATATTTCCGGAGCCGTTAGTCGGGAAACATCTTCAGGAAGCAGATCAATGCCCATGATTTTTCTGTGAACGGTAATATCTTCAGAAAAGTCGGTGTTGCCGGTCTGCACAAATTTCATGGTGGCAACCGTCTGTCCTTCAGCGGCAATCTGAGCGGCGAGCCAACCGGTGGCGTAGCTTTTACCGGCGTCGGTGTCGGTGCCGCTAACAAATATTATTTCACCTTCGCCTTGATTCATTTCTTTCTTTTGGCAGGGGTGGGTTCGTCGGCAAATTTGTTGGGAAAGTCGATTTTGACTTTCGGGTGGGTCATAGCCCATATAACAAGAAACACACCGGCGATAATAAAGGGTATGCTCAGCAGTTGCCCCATGTTCAGGGTCATTGTCGCTTCAAAATCCACCTGGTCGTTTTTGATGAATTCAATCAGGAATCTGGGGAGGAATATGCCGATGAAGAATACTCCGAAAATGAGTCCTGGACGCTCCTCGGCATTCTTTTTCCAATACATCCACATAAGCAGCGCAAAGAGAGCGAAGTAGCAAAGCGCCTCATAGAGCTGAGTGGGATGACAGGCAAGCCCTTCATACATCTGGTGCCACTGTCGCGATCTGACGAACATGAATCCCCAGGGCATATCGGTGGGAGTACCGAAAATTTCGGAATTCATGAGATTGCCGGTACGAATCATTCCTCCAACCAGTGCAATAGGAATAACGAGTCGGTCAAAAGTCCAAATCGGGCTTTTCTTCGTAGTGAAAATCGAATAAAAAATCACCGCGATAATAATACCTATTGTGCCGCCGTGGCTTGCGAGTCCTCCTTCCCACACTTTGACGATTTCGAGGGGGTGGGCGCTGTAATAGCTCCATTCATAGAAGAACACGTGGCCTAAGCGAGAGCCTATGATTGTAGCTCCGAATACCCAGAAGAGGAGTATTCCGAGCCATTTTTCCGGAGCACCTTCATGCCGGAAAATTCTACCGAGAATATTGTATCCCAACAGAAATCCGACAGCAAACATAAGCCCGTACCATCTCACGGTCACAGGACCGGAGATGATATCAGGATTAGCGTTCCAAACTATGAAGTCAAGCATAAATTATCAAATCAATAAGCGAAGATGGGATATTTTTCCATCATATTGTTGACGCGCTTGCGCACATCCGCAATAACATTCTGATCGTCCGGTGCAGAGAGCACTTCATCAATCATATCCACAATCTTAGACATTTCACCATCCTTCACGCCGCGGGTAGTAATAGCTGGTGTTCCGAGGCGGATACCTGAAGTCTGGAAAGGTGAGCGGCTGTCAAAGGGCACCATATTTTTGTTTGCTGTGATATCAGCATCAACAAGAGCCTTTTCAGCCACCTTACCGGTAAGTTCAGGGAATTTGGTGCGGAGATCAACAAGAATACAATGGTTGTCGGTGCCACCGCTGACAATGTTGTATCCTTTTGCGATGAGAGCCTCAGCCATAGCTTTGGCGTTTTTCTGCACCTGCATCTGATATTCCTTGTATTCGGGCTTGAGAGCTTCACCGAAAGCAACCGCCTTTG
>JAIDQW010000027.1 GCA_029062075.1 Paramuribaculum sp. | reverse complement strand
CTCATATATATCATACACCTCATCGGCACTGCGCACCCTTTGTGTTTTATTATCTCTATAGAACCAGCCTTCGCGAATCGATGTGTCAGTTTCAGGATACTGATAATGGAGGTATTTCGCATTCATAAGCTTCTGCCGCGAACCGAGATCTTGCTCAGTCAGGTCACCAAACTTGCCCATCGTGTCTGGGTCAGCCATATAAGGCACAATATTCCATTCGGTTTCTCTGGTATTGCCGGCTTCATTTCCACACCATCTCACATCCTCTCGTCCAAAGACAACAGCATTGGGTGCTACTGTGTGGATTAGTTTTTTCCATGCTGTATAGTCGTATGTCTGACCACCTTTTCGTTTAGGATGGGCACCGTCAAACCACACTTCATCAATAGGTCCGTACTCAGTAAGAATTTCAAAAAGCTGATTCAGAAAATATTCATTATAATCATCCACCACAAATTCAAATGTGGTTTTGTTTTCAAACGGTCTCCCCTCCACCGGGCGGGGGATAGTGCGCAGGGTCTTTTTGCTTAGATTGCCATACAGCCCATCCTCATTCTCGATATGGTACAGGTCTGCCGGCGAAAGATAAACACCAAGTTTCATTCCATATTTATGAGCAGACTCCGACAGTGCTTTCAGAATATCGCCCTGACCGTTCATAAATGGCGAGGACATTATGCCATGTTTCGTATATCTGCTCTGCCAAAGCACATAACCGTCGTGGTGTTTTACAGTCAGGATAATCATTTTCATGCCGGCATCTTTCATGGCTTTGACCCATTGGTCGGTATCCAGTCCTGTGGGATTGAAAATCGACGGGTCTTCTTTACCTGTACCCCACTCCATTTTAGTAAAGGTGTTAGGACCGAAATGCACAAAGGCGATAAATTCACGGTCAAGTCCATCCATTTGATTACGGGAAGGAATGACGTGAGCTGCCTTGGCTATAATTACTTCAGGAGTATCCTCAGGTAAAATTCTGATTGTATTTGCATAAGGTATTGTATCCTGATCCGCTACAGCCGGCAGAGCACAGAGCAATCCTATTACTGAGGCAAAAATTTTATTCATGGTTATAGATGTTTTTTTTGTTATCGGCACAAAGATAATAAAAAAGAGACCATGCCCAAAGACATAGTCTCTTTAATGTTTTATTACCTGCGGCAATTAGCCCGGGAAGATAGCTTCGCTGGGGCAAACTTCAGCGCATGAACCGCACTCAATGCAAGTGTCGGGATCGATGTGGTAGATATCACCTTCAGAAATAGCTTCAACAGGACAAACAGGAAGACAAGTGCCGCAAGCGACGCATTTGTCAGAAATAACGTATGCCATAATTGCAATTGGATAATTTAGTTATACGAATATTGTATTAATACGATGCAAAAGTAGAAATAATATATGAACCTGCAACACTTCGACAACTTTTTTTTGCCGTTATTTCACAAGCTCCATCCCCTTCATAATAGCCTGTCTATTGAGATCAAGCAAGTTATGATGTCGCGCCGGGAGCACTTTTTTCAAACCCTCCATCACGCTTTCCACTGGCACGACGGGGCGAATTTTCAGCAATGCACCAAGAACAATCATATTATAGGTCTTGGCATTCTTCATCTCGAATGTAGCCTCCATGGCATCCACGCGGTATATATTGATATCTGTTCGCTGAGGTGGACGGTGAATACCGTATGAATCGTATATAAGAGTGCCTCCGGGCTTTACCTTATTTTCAAATTTATCAAGACTCTGCTGATTAAGAATAACTGCTGTGTCGAACGTGTCAAGAACCGGTGAACTTATCTGACTGTCACTTAGAATAACAGTAACATTAGCGGTACCACCACGTTGCTCCGGTCCATAAGAGGGCATCCATGTGACTTCAAGGTTGTCTGTCAGAGCTGCATAGGCAAGAATTTTACCCATCGACAGTACTCCCTGTCCTCCGAATCCGGCAATGATTATCTCTTCTTTCATTATTATTCGTTTTTAAGATCACCCGGAGGATAAGCCGGGAACATATTCTCCACCATCCAGTCATTAGCCTTAACGGGAGACATTTTCCAGCCGCTATTACATGTACTTACCACATCCCCCACCGAGGTGCCCTTACCGGCAAGGCTATTTTCAAACGCCTTGCGGATATCCTGCTTGGTTTTACGAACACTTGCTGGGGTGTGAACGCTCTGACGGGTAACATAGCAGGTGCCCGGGAGCTGTGCGAGCAATTCTGTAATTTTAAGCGGATAGCCATTCAGATCCACTCTCCTGCCGTAAGGGGTTGTAGAGGTTGTCATACCTTCGAGTGTGGTTGGTGCCATCTGTCCTCCCGTCATTCCGTATATGCCATTATTGATAAAGATAATGGTAATATTCTCACCACGATTTGCTGCATGAATTGTTTCAGCTGTTCCTATTGCCGCGAGGTCGCCGTCGCCTTGATAGGTGAATACGAGTCGGTCTGGATTCAGTCGCTTTACGGCGGTTGCCACCGCCGGTGCCCGTCCATGTGCCGCTTCTATCCAATCAATATCAATATAATTATAAGCGAAAACAGCACATCCAACAGGAGCGATTCCTATAGTTGTGTGCTCTACCCCCATCTCCTCGATAATTTCTGCAACGAGCCTGTGAACCACACCATGGCTGCATCCGGGACAATAGTGCATATTATTGTCATTCAGAAGCCTGGGTTTGCTGTAAACCAGATTTTCCGGACACTTAATATAATCGTTATTCTCCATCATTATTTATTTGGATTTGGGAAAGCGAGATTCAAAGGCGTCAATCACTTCCTGAGGATTGGGCACTATGCCTCCGAGTCTGCCGAAATGATACACCGGTACTATGTCTTTAGCAGCCATGTGGACATCTTCAATCATCTGCCCTGCATTCAGCTCAACAACGAGTATTCCCTTGACTTTTTTACTGAGTTCCGAAATAATCTCATCCGGAAAAGGCCATAGGGTGACGGGTCTTATCAGACCGATTTTAATACCTCTCTCTCGAGCATCTTCAATTGCTTTGAGGCAAATTCGGGCAATAGACCCAAAAGCCACCATGAGATATTCAGCATCTTCGGTGTAGTACTCCTTGTACCTCACTTCATTTTGCTTAATCTGATCATAGGTTTGTTGATAACGGTGGTTGTTCTCCTCCATCTTGTAGCTGTCCAGCTCAAGAGTGGTGAGTACATTAGGCTTTCTCCATTCCGGTCGTCCTGTAACAGCCCAGGGGCACTGTTCCGCTATCTCCCTCTCGGTTCTCCTTGGACGTGCCGGTGGAAGTACAACTTTTTCCATCATCTGCCCGACAATGCCATCCGCAAGCATCATTACCGGAGTGCGATACTTAAAGGCAAGATCAAAACCGAGTCCCACAAAGTCTGCCATCTCCTGCACGGTTGCAGGTGCAAGAACAATAAAATGATAGTCACCATGACCTCCGCCTTTGGTAGCCTGAAAGTAATCAGCCTGGGAAGGGTGTATAGTTCCGAGTCCGGGACCTCCTCTCATGACATTTACAACAAGAGCAGGGAGTTCACCGGCAGCGATGTAGGACAATCCCTCCTGCATAAGACTGACACCGGGGCTCGAAGATGATGTCATTACCGCTTTGCCTGTAGATGCGCCACCATATACCATATTAATTGCAGCTACCTCACTCTCTGCCTGGAGCACAACCATACCGGTAGTTTCCCATGGCATAAGTTCTTCCAAGGTTTCAAGCACCTCGCTCTGCGGGGTTATAGGGTAACCGAAGTAACCGTCCACACCGTATCTGACAGCAGCGTGGGCAATCGCCTCATTACCTTTCATCAGTTTAACTTCTTCCATTTTTCTATATTGGGAAATTGCGAAATATGCCATCTATTTCTCAGCCATAAGCCGGTACACTGTGATGCAGCCGTCCGGACAAACAGTTGCACAGGCGGCACATCCGATACACGCCTGTGGATTAGAAGCAAACGCAAAATGGTAACCACGGTTATTTACCTCCTTAGGCTGTAGTTCGAGAACCTGCACGGGACAAGCCACCACGCAAAGGTCGCATCCCTTGCATCGCTCAGTGTTAATATCAACAGCTCCTTTAGCTTTAGCCATATCGGTTATTACCGTTTAATTATTAGTACTTTTTTTAGTAATGGTTCTATTTACTCATGCAAAATTACATCTTCTTTTATACAAGTATATCATTTAACAAATACTTAACCTATGGCACACTAAGTGGTAAAATGTGCGATATTTCTCAAG
>JAIDQW010000269.1 GCA_029062075.1 Paramuribaculum sp. | reverse complement strand
CTGTACGCATCAGGGTTGTGGTGTGGTCACCATTGCGATAGTTGTCGCAGGGTTTGCCGGTTTTCTTTTCAACATATTCTTTACCGTGAACAGATTTGGTGTCCATGGCAACGAGGGTTTTGAAGCGGTCACCACGGTGAATGTTGAGCGCCTGTGCAACCGGGCCAAGGCCGTGGGTAGCGTAGAGGTCGCCGCGATTCTCCATATTGTATTTCATACGCCATCCGAGTTTATCGGGGTCGGTTTCAGGGTTTTTCCAGTAGTAGTCCCAGAAATCGTCAAGGTTATGGATATAAGCACCTTCTGCACGGAGCACTTCACCGAATACACCTGCCTGAGCCATAGCCAGAGCATTGAGCTCGTAGTAGTCATAGCAGCAGTTTTCAAGAATCATGCAGTGCTTGCGATTTTTTTCAGAGAGGTCGATGAGTTCCCAGCACTGTTCCAGATTCATGGCTGAGGGCACCTCGATTGCTGTGTGATTGCCGCTTTCAAGAGCAGCTTTCGCAACCGGGAAGTGGTGATCCCAGTCAGTGGCAACGTAAACGAGGTCGATGTCAGGACGGGCGCAAATAGCCTTGTAGCCATCTTCACCGAAATATGTATCGGCAGGTTTCAGTCCTTTTTCGCGGAGATATTTCTGGCTCTTTTCTGCACGCACTGAGTCATAGTCGCACAGAGCAACAATTTCTACACCGGGGATGTGAGCGAAACGGTTAACGGCACCGGGACCACGCATACCGAGTCCAACAAATGCAACACGCACTTTGTCCATTTTTGGGGCAGTAAGTCCGAGAACATGCTCCTGACCTGCGGGTCTTTCGGGAGTCTCAACAACAAGAGTGCCTTTGTCCCAATGGGTTTTGGTTGAGGGTGAAAGCGACTGAGCACTGATGTTTGCTCCTAATGACAGGATAACAGCAGATGCTAATGCAAAAAGTTTTTTCATTTAATTGGTATTAATAGTTACTTATTTGAATTAGCAAAGGTACTTATTTTTTTTTCAAACTGTCCCTTTTAGCTATCATTTAATTGGTAAATTTAGTTAACGGTACTTGGAGAATAGGTTGAATCTATTAGAACTATCTTTTACCGGATAAAAGCTTCTTATGCCGTCATATTATTAAAGGCGGAATAAAAAGCCCCGGATTCATTTATCCGGGGCTTACATTAAAGTGAAAAGTAAAGGCTACCTAATCTATTAACCTTTTTATTTTGTGAACTTGGTAACGGTGATGGTCCACTCTTTCTTTGTGCCGTCAGCAGCGGTTACAATGAATTTGTGAGGGATTGTCCAGTCATCAGGTACACCGAGCACCTTGTTACCGTCTGCGGGAGCAATACGTGCCGCCGGTGAAAGAGTTACCTGACAGCATAGATTGTTCTGACTAACCTGAGAGCGGACTTCGTTGGTGAAGTAGCTCTGAGCATTGGGAACAGTAACTTGAATGTCAACAGTTCCGGCTTCATCATCAATAGCAAAGCTGGTGGACATCTCCATGTCAAGAATCAGCGGTTCACCTGTAACATCATCTTTATATTCATTGCTCGGCCAGCGGTAGTAGATCTTGCAAGCTGTTATATCTGCACCTTCGTAGGAGGGTAGGTCTTCCCAGCTGCAAGCTGTTAAAATCGGAAGGAATGCCAGAAGAAGCAACCATTTGATATTTTTTAGTATCATAATTTATCTATTTCTGTTAATAGGTTGAAACTCACTATAATTAGTAACCGGGATTCTGGTCAGCGTCTGTAACAGCGGGGTTAGCGTTAATCAGGCTCTGAGGTACCGGGAAGAGGTAGTAGGTTGGAACGGGGAAGAGGCGCATATTATTCATGTTACCAAGCTCAGCGACAAATGCAACTTCGCGCTGCTGGTTGATTTCAATGAAATTAGCAGGTTCCGTGAGTTCAGGAATTTCACCTTTTGAAGGTTTGCCGTAGTTAGCTTCGCCACCGTAGCAACCCCAACGGAGAAGGCTCCAGTACCAGTCTGATTCAAAGTATAGCTCCACACGACGTTCACGTTTGTAGTCAGTCCAAGCTTCAGCGAGTGTAGATGCTGTAGATGGGGGAAGCTGACCGTGGATGGTGCGGGTCTGGTTGAAAACATCAACCGCTTCTGCAACTTTGTTGAGACGGAGAAGTGCCTCAGCCTTGTTTAGGATGGCGCGACCGTAGCGTGAAACCACTTCATGGTAGTCGGTGAATGATGTGTTGATGTAACGGGGTGATACATTATACACACCTTTGAGACCTGCATAGTTGGTGATGGGCACATAGCCGTTGTAGGTGTCACGACCGTAGCGGCCAAAGTTACCGTGATAGTAGCAGGTAATGTCCTCGTCGTAGAATCTACATCCGTCATAGATGATTGAGCCATAGAAACGGGCATCACGATTGTTATACATCAGCTCGCTGATGTTGGCACCTTCGGTTGTGACTTTGTATCCCTTCAAGTATTTCTCTGTGCTACTTGCGTAGGTGTAGTTTGCAATGGCAGCAGGCTCACCCGCATCATTCACACCCATGTAAGAGTACAAGGGGAGCGCCTCATCCTCTGTGATCTCAACCGTGTTGTTTATGAATTGAGAGGTTTCGTTCCAAGGTTTAGCAAGTCCATCCTGTTCGTCGATAACGAGGTAAGCGTCCACCATGTTCTGGGTCGGAGCTGCTACGCACCATGATTCGAAAGGAATCTGCTGATG
>JAIDQW010000268.1 GCA_029062075.1 Paramuribaculum sp. | reverse complement strand
CTCGGATACTTTCGGAATACCGGTTTTCATAAATAATGACGGCGACCTGTTTGCCTACGGCGAGGCTATCGGCGGTGCTCTGCCAGATGTGAACACCCGACTTGCCGATGCGGGAAGTTCCAAACGCTATCATAATCTTCTCGGCTACACTTTCGGTACCGGACTGGGAGTAGGAATGGTTGTAGGCGACAAGCTGAACCGTGGAGACAACAGCTGCGTGGAAACTTTCTGTCTGCGTCATAAGAAATGTCCTGATATTTTTGTAGAGGAAGGAGCAGCTATCCGTGCAATTAAGCGAGTTTACGGTGAACTCTCAAGTGACAAAGACCACAAATTCGAGCCGAAGGATATATGTGAGATTGCCGACGGCACAAAGGAAGGCAACCGTGAGGCGGCAATTAAGGCATTTGAAGAATTCGGCGAAATAGCCGGTGATGCAATAGCTACAGGTGTTACTCTCGTTGACGGGTTGATTGTTATAGGCGGAGGACTCACCGGAGCAAAGAAATATTTTATGCCCTCGCTTCTCGGTGAATTGCGCGGCAAACTCAAATCACTCAAAGGCGAAGAGCTTAACCGAGTGCAAATGAAGGTTTTCGACCTCGATAGCGAAGATGAATTCAAGGCGTTTGCCAAAGGCGAGGAGCGCCAGATCAAGGTTTACGGCTCAGATAGAACCGTGCCTTACGACCCCATGAAACGTGTTGGAATAATCACCTCAAAACTCGGAGCAAGCAAAGCTATTTCAATCGGTGCATATTCGTTTGCACTCTCACAGATTGATGCGGCTGCAAATGAGCAGGAGGTGGAAGTAACAGAATAAAGAATGAATTTTAAGGATATAAAGATTGTTTTTTTCGGCACTCCGGACTTTGCTGTTGAAAGTCTGGATGCCCTTATTAAAGAAGGCTGCAACATAGCCGCTGTTGTCACAGCTCCCGACAAACCGGCGGGACGCGGACACAAACTTCTTGAAAGCGCTGTAAAGCACTATGCTGTTGAGCATAATTTGCCGCTGCTGCAACCCGTAAACCTTAAAGCAGAGGAATTTCAGAATGAGCTGAAAGAAATCAATGCCGACCTATTTATTGTCATAGCATTCCGTATGCTTCCCCAGAGCGTGTGTGCAATGCCACGCCTCGGCACATTCAATGTTCACGGCTCTCACCTTCCCCGATACAGAGGCGCCGCTCCGATAAACCGAGCCCTGATTGCAGGCGAAACCGTTACCGGTGTATCTACTTTCTATCTCACTCACGAGATTGACACCGGTGATATCATAGGCAGCAAGACAACCGAGATTCTTCCTGAAGACGATTTCGGAAGTCTGTATGAAAAGCTCATGAAAATGGGCGCGGAATTAGCTGTTGAGACGGTGAAGAATATCGCCGACGGCAATATCACCAGAAAACCTCAGGAGGAGTTTGCCGGAATCACACCATGTCCCGCTCCCAAAATTTTCAAGGAGGATTGCCACATTGATTGGAATCAGCCGGCGGTAAATATCCACAATCTGATCCGCGGTGTTTCACCGGTGCCGGGAGCATGGACTACAATAGCTGACGACAAAGGGGAAACCGTCATGAAAATTTTCAAATCATCCGTCACAGACACTCCGGCTGTGAGCCCCGGAGCAATCCACATTTCTACCAAAGGAATGAGAATTGACTGCGCAGACATGCAACTGGAAATTCTTTCAGTTCAAGTACAGGGAAAGAAAAGAATGGAAATCGCGGATTTTTTGAGAGGAAACCGTCTCGAAAACCCGCGCACCGTGTAGAGTGATTTTTTC
>JAIDQW010000267.1 GCA_029062075.1 Paramuribaculum sp. | reverse complement strand
GTAGTTGTGAATCCGCTCATACCTTAAAAGAAAGCATTACGCAGCGAGAGCGGGTTTTCAGTAAGCATAAACGGCAACATTCCAAATATGGTAAAGAAAATCCAGACGCAAGCCGTGAGCAGGAAGCCCTCACGCTTAGCCATTTCATGTCTCGCCGGACGGATACCGAATGTCATAGCGCATCCCGATGCGAAGGTTACCGCCGCACTAATAGCAAACGCCTCTAAGTCATTATTTTCACAGTAGATAAAGCATGTAGCCACGGGAAAAAGCAGAAAGCCCGCCTCTATCATCAGAAGCCATCCGATAACCCTGAGCACCATAGGGTAGTTTATGCCAAACTTCTTTACTCCCATCAGTTGAACAGTTTCTCTATCTTATGGATTGCTCCTGAAAGACAGAACACCACCACCCTGTCACCCGCTTCAATTAGAGTATTACCGCTAACAAGCATACCCTTACCATCTCTAATCAGACCTGCAATAGTCATATCTCTGCTGAGATTCAAATCCTTAACCGGTGCCTTTGTTATTTTGGACTTAGGCTTCACCTCTATCTCCGCAACATCCGCATCAGCGAGTGCCATAAATTTAGAGGAAGCTGAATCGGTGTCAAGCAGAATCTGGAAAATGTTGCTTGAGGCAAGCAGCTTTTTATTTATCACAGTGCCGATATTCAGATTTTCTGCCGCCGAGATAAATTGCAGATCCTCTACCTCGGCTATGGTTTTGCTAACTCCATGCTCCTTAGCCGCCAGGCATGCAAGAATATTTGTTTCAGAGCTGTCTGTAAGAGCAATAAAAGCATCCATCTCATCGATACCCTCCTCAATAAGAGTGTCATTATTGCGGGCATCGCCATGAATGATACGGGTGTCATCGCACCGCTCGCAGAGTTTCTCGCATTGATTTCGGTCAATATCGATAATTTTGAACTTATATTTATTACCGGCAAGAGCCACAAGCCTTATTGCAATACGACTACCACCCATTATGAGCACCTTTTTGATATCCTCCTGCTTCTTTCCGCACATCTCGCGAATAGAGTCAAGATGATCGCGGGTTGTTGTAAAATAAAGAATATCGTTCTGCCTGATAATATCGTCGCCACGGGGAATAATTGTTTCCTGCGACCGCCGGATAGCCGCCACATGGAAGAAATGCTGCTGCATTGCAAGCTGCTTCAACTGCATACCGCAAAGCTCAGCCGAAGCGTCTCTAATCTTTACTCCAACAACAATAAGTTCGCCGTTATGAATTTCAAACCAGGTGCGCACCCATGTTCTCTCAAGCGATGTCATAATCTCTTTTGCGGCAAGATACTCCGGGTAGATGAGCTGATTGACACCCATACGCGAAAAGAACTCGGTATGGCTCCGCTCCATAAACTCATAATTGTCAATTCTCGCAACTGTTTTGTGAGCGCCGAGACTTTTTGCAACCGCTGCCGCTATGACATTATTCGTTTCAAATGGCGTTACAGCTACAAACAGGTCGCAGTGTTCAACACCAGCATCTCTTAGAACATTGAAAGACATCGGCGACCCCGCCATAGTCATAAGATTATAGTTGGCATCTATAGCTGAAAGCTTATCAGCATCTTTATCAATCAGAATAATATCCTGCTCCTCTCGCGAAAGCAGTTTGGCAAGATGAGAACCGACCTCCCCGGCTCCGGCAATCACAATCTTCATACCTTCTCCTCCTTTCCTGACGCAGCAACAACTGTATTGGCGATAGCTTCGGCATCCATTCCGCATAATTTGAACAGTTGCGGCACCTTACCCTGCGGCACAAAAGCATCAGGCACCCCGATTCTGGTGACCGGAAGCTTATAGCCGTTTTTGGCAAGCCATTCAAGCACCGCACCTCCAAGTCCACCCTCAACAGTGCCGTCTTCTACTGTTACTATCGGTTTGCCGGACTTAGCAACTTTTTCAAGAATTTCCTCGTCAAGCGGTTTCAAAAATATCATATCATAATGACTCGCGCTCACACCTTTCTGCTCCGCCATATCAAGAGCTTCGGAAACCTCAGATGCAAGAGCACCGACACTCAGCACATTGACATCGTGCCCATCCCTAAGTTGTTGTCCTTTACCGATGGCAATGGTGGTGAATTGAGCATCCGGATCAGAGCAATAACCCCTACCACGAGGATAGCGAATTGCCCAAGCACCTTTTCTATCCGGTAGTTGCGCGGTGTAAAGCAGCGAGCGCAGAGTATCCGCATCGCGTGGTGCAGCAACAGTCATTCCCGGAATTGCCCTCATATAAGCAAGGTCAAGAACTCCGTGGTGAGTAACACCGTCCTCACCCACAAGACCGGCGCGGTCAATACAGAAAGTGACAGGCAGCTCCTGCACCGCCACATCATGTATGATATTGTCATAAGCCCTCTGTATGAAAGCTGAATAAATAGCTACAAACGGAAGCATACCCTCTTTTGCGAGCCCGCCGGCAAATGTAACCGCATGCCCCTCGGATATTCCTACATCAAATACCCTTTCAGGCATCACCTTCTGCATAATGTTGAGAGATGTGCCTGAAGACATCGCAGCAGTAATACCCACTATCCTATCGTTTTTCTCAGCAAGATCTGTAATAGTGCGTCCGAACACCTGTTGAAATTTGGGATAGTGCCTGTCATCAGCTTCACCCTTTCGCTCACCGCTTTCAGGATCAAAACATCCCGGTGCATGCCACGGAGCAGGGTCATTTTCAGCTGGAGCATAGCCTTTTCCTTTTACCGTGCGCAGGTGCAGAAGTCTCGGACCGGGTATATCCTTGATATCATTCAACACCTTAATTATTCGAGGTAAGTCATGCCCGTCAAAAGGACCGAAATATCTGATATTCAATCCTTCAAAAATATTCTGCTCTTTGGTGATAAGTGATTTGATACTATTGTTAAAGCGCTGAATACGCCCCTTGCCGCTGTCAGTAACCAGTCCGATTTTCCGTGCAAACTTGCCGAAGCGGTTTCTCACGCTATTATACCCCTTTGAGGCTGTGAGATGAGCAAGATAGGAGTTGAGGGAACCTACGTTTCGGTCAATCGACATATCATTGTCGTTGAGAATAATCAGTAGATTGCTGTTTGTATTCGCTGCATTATTCAGCCCCTCAAAAGCAAGCCCGCCGCTGATAGAGGCATCTCCTATCACTGCAACCACATTACGTGC
>JAIDQW010000266.1 GCA_029062075.1 Paramuribaculum sp. | reverse complement strand
TTCCTATATTGCTGATGTACAGTTCTTCAAGCTATCATGGTGATAAATGGAGTGAAGAGGGTCAAAGGAGGGACGCGGTTCTTGATGTTACCGATATAAAGCATTATGGATGTAGGCTCGGCATAGATGTGACTCCCGTGAAAGTAAATGGCGGGCTTCATGATTTGATTCTCTCTTCTGAGCCGGTAAGAGATGCTGTGTATAATTATATATTTAAATGGTTGAAGAATAAATAAATCATAGATTTATAGTTTTTTTTATAACTTTGCGGAAAACAGCCGCGAATTTTGTTCGCCTAAACAAGTTATCAAACAGATGAAACGTTTCTTTATCTCATTTTTAGGGGCACTTGCTGGTGTGTGGGTGTCTATCTTATTATTTGGATTATTGATTTTTATAACAATCGGAGTAATTGCTGCATCTTCGGCATCAGAAGTTGATGTCCCTAAAGTTAAAAAACAGAGTGTTCTTGCCATAACTCTTTCAGGCGAAGTTGTTGACAGAGAGTCTCCTAAAAATATTATTAATGAGATTTATGGCAATGATGTACGTCAAATTCCGTTGAATACGCTTGTTTCATCCATTAAGTCAGCGGCTGAAGATGATAAGATTGAAGGGATATTCCTTGATTGTAAAGGGCTAAGCGCAGGACTTGCACAGATAGAGGCTATCGTAAACTCTCTTAAGGAGTTTTCAAAAAGCGGTAAATGGATAATGGCTTATGGTGATAGCTATTCTCAGTCTGATTACATAATTGCAAGCACAGCTGACTCATTGTTTGTGAACCCGGTCGGAGTTATTGATGTGCACGGTCTAACATCAACGACACTGTATTTCAAGAATCTTCTGGAAAAAGCAGGTGTTGATGTGCAGGTTGTTAAGGTCGGTACTTTCAAAAGTGCTGTAGAGCCTTTTATTCTGAATGATATGAGTGAAGCAAACAGATTGCAGACTTCTGAATTTCTAAGTAATATTTGGGACCATTTGAGAAATACTCTTGCTCAAGGAAGAAATGTTACAGATGAAAATATCACAGAGTGGGCTGACTGCTTCACATATACAAAGGACACAGAATTTTATGTGAAGAATAAATTGGCGGACGCAACTCTTTATCGCCATCAGATGGATAGCTTGCTTGCACGTAAATCAGGATTGGATGATGACGAAGACAAGCCTAATCTCAT
Organism: Paramuribaculum sp.; assembly: GCA_029062075.1. Taxonomy (GTDB): domain Bacteria; phylum Bacteroidota; class Bacteroidia; order Bacteroidales; family Muribaculaceae; genus Paramuribaculum. Next base: position 448 of record JAIDQW010000266.1, on the reverse strand, counting down.
TGAGTTTGATAAATATGCTCTTACTAAAAAGGATGAGAATAAGAGCTTGAAGAATAAAAAGCAGATTGCGGTGCTCTATGCCGCTGGAGACATCACCGAGGATGGTGATGGCGGCATTGCCAGTGAACGGATGGTTCCTCAAATTCTTGATCTTGCAGACGATGACGATGTGGACGCACTTGTTCTTAGAGTGAACTCGGGAGGTGGAAGTGCTTACGCTTCAGAGCAGATATGGGAGGCTTTACAGCAATTCAAAAGTCGTACCGGTAAGCCTTTCTATGTCTCGATGGGTGATTATGCGGCTTCAGGTGGTTATTATATCTCCTGCGGTGCAGATAAAATATTTGCAGAACCTGTCACCTTGACCGGTTCAATCGGTATTTTCGGTCTAATACCCAATGCCGAAAAGCTCTTGTCTGATAAGATAGGAATCAATACTGTTACTGTG
>JAIDQW010000265.1 GCA_029062075.1 Paramuribaculum sp. | reverse complement strand
TGAAATGTGAGGGAGTTTTTCCGCACACTTTCAAGGTCAGGATTACCCTTGGATGTGGAGTTGGGTGATTCATTAAGAGCCGGATTGAGGTAATAGATGCTCGGGCGCTGGATGCGTGAGCCGAATGACAACTTCAATGAGTTCTGACGGTTCGGATTAAAGATGAGACCTACGTTGGGAATCCAGTCATTGAGATCAGCTGAGAAAGGATTCTCCTTACCATCAGGGAATTTAGCTGAGAGATGTGAAAACTCATACCTGATACCTGCGCGAGCACCGAATTTACCGAGATTCAGCCGATAGTCAGCAAACAATGCACCTATACTTGTGATATGCTTGAATTCTGTATTTTCGTCACGAACATTAATATATTCTTGCTTAGTATCACTATGGTTGTCACGATAGATATACTTACCTCCGATATCCATAGTATGGTGTTTTCCGAAAGGTCTTGTCCAGTCAAGCTGGAAAGTATGTTCCCAACCGGAGGATTTTGAATCAGATTTAATACCGCTATAATTGAAGGGGAGGATATAATCGCCTTCATTTTCATAAGTGACTTCTGATTTAGATGTATTCTCATCGTTTGAGAAACGGTAGGAGAATATGATAGTCTCGCCTTTTGTTCGGGTTGAACGCTGATAGTTAAAGCTACCGTTCATATCTCCCCAGCCGCCGGGACCGCTCTTAGAATGTGCTGAATATTTATAAAGTATATCATTACCTCTACTCATTTCTGTAAAATTGAATGAGTTGGATTTAGTGCGGGAGTGATAACCACCGAATTCAAAAGTAACAAGGTTGAGTGTATCGGCTTCCCAACTGCCTTCCAGACCCCAATAACCGAAAATTCCTTTATATGAGGATTCACCGTTACTTTTAAGAATATTACCGGTCTGTTCATAAACCGCCTCCGATTCATTGCTTGATTTGCTAGAGTGACGGGTGGTGGTGTTAAGACCTCCATAGAATGACAATGCTACTTTATCATACTGTGCGGATAACCAGATATTTGGGTTAGGAACGCCCGGAGATGAGTAGTAAAGTGATGCATTACCCATGGCTCCTTTAGTCACAGTATTTTTTAGTGTGACAATATTGAGTATGGCACTAACTCCCTCGGCATCCTCTCTTGCTCCCGGTTCGGTAATAACTTCAATTTTTTCAATCATATTTGCCGGAAGCGATTTGAAAATATCTTTTGCGTTGCGGGAATAGGAGTTGTTGGGACGTCCGTTTTTATAGATTTTGAAATCAGTGGAGCCATTGATTTTTATTGTGCCGTCAGGATCAACACTCACCATGGGCACTTTTTTAAGTATTTCGTCAACCATAGAAGTCTTTGCTTCATCATCGGCTTGCACATCATACCCGATTCGATCAACTTCAAGTGAAACAAGCGGCTTGGTGGCAACAACTTCCACAGTTCCGAGTTCTGTGTCACCGACAGTCAAAATTATATTCTTAAAATTCAGTTCCGGAGTTTTTTCCGATAATTCAAAAACTTGGTTGAATGGTGACTTTCCTATAGTATAAATAAATAATCTGTACTTACCTGCCTTTTTGAGCGTTTGGTTGAAAAAACCTTTGTCATTGCTTACTCCCGTTGAAACAGGCTTGATGGAATCTGTGAGACTGAAAACTTTAACGGTTGCGTACATTTCCGGTTCTCCAAGAGAATCTGTTACAAGCCCCTTGATTCTGAAATCGGCTGATGAAGCGGAAAAACTGATAAAAATAGCGCAAATCGCTATTACCATTCGTTTGATGTGCGACATAAATGTGATTGGTTAATTCTTAAGCGGATTATTCCGCTTCCGGATAATAGACGCAAAAGTAGTGCAATGCGTTACATCAAAAATTGCAAATATAAATAAATAAATGATTTTTAAGAGGGGGGGGGTAGAGAACTTACCCATTCCCATCATTAGGAAATAGTTTGTCGGCTTCATCCAAATGGAAATTACGTGCGAGAGTAGCAATGAATTTTGAAATCTGCGCTACCGCTTCCTGTGTTGCAGGTGTAATCTCTTTTTGAGACAGACGCATGAGGAGCATTCCATAGAGAGCATTGAAACAGGTCTCTATTTCCCCCGCTTTATTCTCGCCAGCCTTGCTGCGAAGTTCCACAATGTAGGGGAGTGTCTTGTAAAATTCAGCAGTATATTCCGGAAAGCGAGGATCTTTAAGGAGTGCTTGATGCAAATCTACAAGTTGTACAATAATATTTTTGTTTAGTTGGAGGTGACCCGATTTCTGCACTTCTTCACGGCGCATCATATCAATGAGAGATTCATACCACTCAGTCATCTCTTTACGTTGCTCTGGAGTAAGGTTCGGGTACTTCTCTATAACAGTTTTTTCTATTTTGGAAATATCAAGGTCGTTTGCTCTTATGATATCCTCAATCTGCCACATGTACAGAAGATATTCAGCGATATTTTCTTTTCTTTTTTGTGAAGCGGTAATCATATTCAATATTTATTTAATATTTTTGCAAGAGCTTCGGCGCATCTCATCCCGTCAACGGCCGCGGAAACTATACCGCCAGCGTAACCCGCACCCTCACCACAAGGAAAAAGGTTCGCGTGAGAAAGCGATTGTAGAGTCTCATCGTCTCTAACAACTCTTACCGGAGCTGAGGTTCTTGTTTCGCATCCTATTACCGTTGCTTCGGAGGTTAAGAAGCCTCGGTTTTTCCTGCCGAATTCGTCAAATCCTTTTCTCAGTCGGGAGGAGACCGGTCCAGGGAGCAATTTATCTATTCTCGCCGAATGTATGCCGGGAGCGTATGATGTAGCGGGAAGTGTTGAAGACTGTCTTTCATTCACAAAATCAGTCATTCTCTGAGCCGGTGCATTCTGGCTTCCGTCACCGTCCTCAAAAAAAGTTTTCTCTATTTTTTCTTGAAAACGCATAACCTTGAGCTCCGGTTCATCTGGTGAATCTACAATGTCTTCAGGCAGCACTTCCACAACCATTCCGGAATTGGCCCATTTAGTGCCGCGATTGGATGGTGACATGCCGTTTACAACAATTTGACCGGGAGCACTTGCTGCAGGAATTATAAACCCGCCGGGACACATACAGAATGAATATACTGCTCTATTATCAACACGCGTGAGTAAAGTATATTCTGCCGGAGGAAGGTATTTTCCTCTACCGGCAGGATTATGATATCGAATTGTGTCAATAAGGTGCTGAGGATGTTCGAGTCGGACTCCTACCGCTATTCCTTTTGGCTCAATATTTATTTTTTTTGATAAGAGATTATGATAAACATCACGGGCGCTATGCCCGGTAGCAAGGATAACAGGACCATAGAATGTTCCGGAAGTGGTTTCCACTCCGACAACTTTATCATCTTCTGTAATCAGATCAGTCATCTTAGTGGAAAACAGCGCTTTACCACCACAGCTTTCAATAGTCTTACGCATTGCCTTGATGACTTCAGGCAATTTATCTGTGCCGATATGAGGGTGAGCATCAATAAGGATACTCTCATCAGCTCCATGCTGACAAAGAATGTTGAGAACAGTAGATATAGAACCTCTTTTTTTACTTCTTGTATAAAGTTTGCCATCGGAATATGCTCCGGCACCTCCTTCACCGAAACAGTAGTTGGAATCAGAATCAACTTTTCCTTCTCGGGCTATTAGCGCCATATCCTTGCGCCTGTCATCCACATTTTTTCCACGCTCAAGAACGATAGGACTTATGCCGAGCTGTATAAGACGCAGTGCGGCAAATAATCCGGCAGGTCCGGCACCAACAACAATAGCCTCCGGTGCATCACTGCTTAGTTTATGAAAAGTTTCAGGAACACAAAGCGATGTGTTGTCCGGTTTTTCATCAATATATACCCTTAGTCCAAGTTCTACAGCGACCTTGCGTTGCCTGGCATCTATAGAGCGGCGAGTTATAATCACATCTGTGATACGGTTTGCATCAATGCCAAGCTTGCTGCTTACCATTTCAATCAGTCGGAGCTGCGATGCAGCAATCGACGGTTCAACCCGTAACTGTATATTTTCTACCATATTAAAACATTAAAGAATAACTAAGCCAGCCGTTAATTAACTTTAACAGGAGTAACGTTTTTATGCTTACGTGCCTGATAAATGAGAGTGCCTACTGCAAAGAGGAATGCGATTACATCGCTTGCAGACATACTTGCCCAGACCCCGTCAACTCCAAAGTACCTCGGGAATACAATCAGGAACGGAATAAGGAAAATCAGCTGACGTGTAAGTGAGAGGAAAATAGAAATTTTCGGCTTTCCGACAC
>JAIDQW010000264.1 GCA_029062075.1 Paramuribaculum sp. | reverse complement strand
GGTTGAGGTTCGTGGTGACACCTTGTCCTTTAATGTTGCGGCATTTCTCGGCAAGGGAGATGTGTCGCTGGAAGATGCGTTGAAGAAAATTCCCGGAATTTCTGTAGCCTCAAACGGAGCTATTCAGTACCTTGGCAAGGATATTAGCAATTTTTATGTGGAGGGGTTGGATATGCTCGGCGGGAGATACTCACTTGCAACAAGGAATCTGCCTGCCGGCTATGTAAGTTCGGTAGAGGTTATATCCAATCACAATGACCGAAAAATAGACGCAGGTAAGCATAGCGATAATGTTGCGCTGAATGTGAAGTTGAAATCATCGGTGAAAATTCGTCCGGTAGGCACATACGAGGGTGGACTCGGTTATGTTGATAATCGGGTGCTTTACCGCCTATCAGGCACGGCGATGGTTTTCCGTCCAAAGCTTCAGACTCTCGTGAATGTCAAAGGCGGTAATATTTCCGGCTTTGCTTCTTCTGATATAGTTGTGCACTATGGCGGGAGTAATGAGAGCTCTAAGGCAGGGGAAATACTTCCCGAAGCAAGTACCGGACGCGCCCCGGTGAATAAAAGCCGATATGAAAACGTAAGAGACTGGCTGGTAAGCGCGAATACCATCCTGAAAACCTCTAAAGACGCAACCATGAGGTTCAATGCCTCCTACGCTTCCAATCACAGCGGTTTCAGCTATTCCACACTCACGGAATATTTTACCGGAGGAGATAATCTGAGGATTGAAGAGGTGATCTCACCTTCCATGATTACAGATAAGCCTTCGCTGGAGGTGGATTATACCTTAAATGCCGATAATAAATATCTTAAAAACACTCTTAAAGCTTCAGGAGAAATTTCACGGCAGGAGCTTGGGGTGGTGAGCAACGGAGTGCCTTTGAATCAGCAGCGGCGGATGAGAAGTGTCAGTCTCACCGATTACTTCTGTTTCTCAACTAAGATAGGTAATAAAAAGTGGAATTTTGACACTCGGATAAATTATAATAATAACCCGCTTACACGTCTGTCCATTTCGCATGGCTACGGCTCGAATGTACCCGCAGGCACTCAGGTGGTCAAAAATTCATCCCTGACGGTGACTCAGAACGGTTATGCCTCATGGAGAGTCAACAAATCTTCGTTGTATCTGCCAGTGAGCGTTAGGTACGAGTATTGCGATATCTACACAGGGCTATTCAGGGACACGGAAGCATACACGAACAGAATATCAGCCAATATCGCTAATATCAGTATCAGTCCGTCATACAGTTATGAACTACCGGGTAATAAAATGGAGTTAAGAGCATCAATGCCTATGGTGCTTAATATAATCAGGGGAGATAATCGTGCCACCGGGGAAAGCATGAATGTTACCCGACCTAACCTAACTCCGAATATCTATCTGTTTTACAAGTTTAACGGAAACTCCGAGCTGAACTTCAGCGGCGGTTATAACTTTAGAGTAGGTGATATTCTGTCGCTCCTCGGTAATCCGGTACAGACTTCTTTCAGAAACCTCGTTACCCGTTCCGGCATAATTGCCCGGACAAAAGGGTGGAACAGTAATCTGGGCTACAAATATCAGCGCCCGTTTGACTATTGGTTCATACGCACAAGTCTTACTTACTCCTCAACCAACCGCAATACTTTGTCGTCAAGCTATATAACAGAAGGGGAAACTTATATCACGGATATTCTTTCGCCAAATACCACAGATGCGGCAAGTGCCAATGTTACGATTTCAAAGACCTTTAACCGTATAAAAACCAAGATAGACGGATCAGCTTCCGGAACGTGGTCCAGAAGGGAGACCGTTCAGCAAAACATACCTGTGAGATATTACGGCAGGGGTGTTTCCGGCAGTGTGACAGTTGACTGCGCTCCGGTCAGATGGATGGCAATCAGATGGAATCCCGGAATTTCATATACCGTTTCATCATATCTGGGGCGAAGCAATTCCTACACAGATTTCAGAGAAAACTTCAGGTTATCGTTTTTTCCTGCCGGGGGCTTTCAAATTAGAGGAGAGGTGGAGCATGTGCGCACTCCGGTGAGCGACGGGGTATATAAAAATATTGCTTTGCTCGACTGCTCGGTGAGGTGGACAAAGGGTAAATGGAGACTGACCGTGTCGCTTGACAATATTCTGAACCGTAAGCATTATCGTTACACAGTGTTCAGCGGACTGGATACCCGTCATGTAGATTTCACACTCAGAGGAAGAGCAGCAATAGTAACCATTGCCTTCACGCTATAACTCCGGAATCTTTTTTGTAACTTTGCGGCATGGAGTTGCAAGATAAGGCAATATGTGTTTACGGAGCTTCACGAGATAGCGTTTCATGCCGGTTTAAGCAGGATGCTTTTGCCGTTGGTGAGCTTATTGCCCGAAAGGGCATGATACTTGTTAGCGGTGGTGGTCGCGGCGGTTTGATGGCGAGTGCTATAAACGGTGCGCTCAGTGCCGGTGGCACGACAGTGGGTGTTCTTCCCCAGTTTATGGTCGAGAAAGGCTGGCAGCACGAGGGGCTTACCCGGATGATAACGTGTGCCGATATGCACACTCGCAAGCGTACCATGGCAGAGATGAGTGCCGGTGTAATTGCTCTTCCCGGCGGCGTAGGTACTCTTGATGAGCTGATGGAGATAATCACATGGCGCCAACTTGATTTATACTCCGGCAAGGTGGTTATTCTGAATACCGATGGCTTCTATGACCCTCTACTTGAAATGTTTGAGAAGATAACGAAGCTAAAGTTCATGCGCCAGTCACGCAATACACTCTGGATTGTAGCCGATACTCCCGAAGCTGCAGTGGCGGCTGTAATCTCTTAATTCCTCAATCATGAGGCAGGTTGATCAGATATCATATTTGAATGAGGATCCGGATATCATAGTAATAACTACTGATTCCGGAGAACCCATCACATCTGCAACCGCAGCTGATAATGCTGTTTCGGATTCAATAGGTGAAATAGCCGAGCCAACAGCTACCTTGCTTGATTTCAGTATGATAGAGGGTAAGGTCTGCACTTATTTCGAGATGCCTTCCGAGCCGGGTGTATTCGGTTATCGCAGGGAGTATTCGGCAGGCATACCGGTTGAGCCGCGACCAGTACTTCCCGGCTACGACACCGGAGTGGCGAGCATGGTTATAGGTGTATTTCTTCTCGTGGCACTTAATCTGCGCCATTATTCAACATTTCTTAAAGGATTTGCCCGTGACCTGTTTTCTGTCAAGGTTCAGGATAACCTGTTTGAGGATCATACGGTTACAGAGACTAAAGTAGTATTGTCGCTTGTTCTTCTGCTGTGCCTGAGCGCCGGGGTGATTATAAACGGAGTGGTCAGCTTGCCATTGTTCAGCGGCTTTTCTCCGGCAGTGCCGATAGCCGCATTCGGTATTTGCGCCGGTCTTTACTATCTGTTGCAGATAGTTGCTTACGATGTTGTTGGTTATACCTTTACAAGCAATGAGCTCAAGAAGCAATGGTTACGGGGATTCAATGCCTCACAGGTGCTCATGGGACTTGTTCTCTGGATTCCGGCGCTGATTATGCTTTTTGATCCGGCGCAATGCCAAAGAATGTTTATTGTTGGACTATGCCTTTACATAATAGCCCGGATAATCTTTATAATTAAGGGTTTTAGAATTTTTTACAACAATATTTTCTCGCTGATATACTTTATTTTGTACCTTTGCAGTCTCGAAATTATACCGCTCCTGATAGCATATAACATTATTAATTATCTGACACTTTCTTAACTATCAAACCTTAAAAGCGTGAAAGTAAAGAAAATATTGGTATCGCAGCCAAAACCTTCTTCAGAGAAGTCACCTTACTATGAAATAGCCAAGAATTATGGCGTTGAAATAGTTTTTCGTCCCTTTATCAAAGTCGAGGGTTTGACTTCCAAGGAGTTTCGTCAACAAAAAATATCCATTCCAGATTTTACGGCTGTAATATTTACAGCCCGTACAGCTATTGACCACTTTTTCCGTCTTTGTGAAGAGATGCGAATCACTATACCCGATACAATGAAGTATTTCTGCACAACCGAGAGTATAGCTCTTTATCTTCAGAAATATACTGTCTATCGCAAGCGTAAGATATTTCACGGTGATACCGGCAAGCTTGACGGACTCATGCCTTTTATCATCAAACACAACAAAGAGAAATTTCTATATGCTGTGAGTGATGTGCATAAAGATGATACCACTCTGCTCGATTCCAACCACATCAACTACACCAAGGCGGTAATGTATCGTACGGTTAGCAACGATTTCGGACCGGATGAGAAGTTCGACTACGATATGCTCATATTCTTCAGTCCTAACGGTATAGTTTCACTTATGAAAAACTTCCCTGATTTCGAGCAGGGTGATATACGCATCGGCTGTTTCGGCTCCACTACCGCCAAAGCTGTCAAGGCTGCCGGATTGCGCCTTGACGTAGAGGCACCTAATCCTCAGGCGCCTTCGATGACAGCCGCGCTTGAGAATTATCTCAAGAGTGAAAATTGATTTATGACCGGAAACCGGCTATATAAGAAAGAGCGTCTATGCGGTAAAACCGCGATAGACGCTTTATTTTTACCCGGAAGCCCCCGTGAGTCGGTTATGGCTTATCCCTGGCGCGCTGTGTGGAGAGTAAATGACAGCCGTGCAGTGAGCAATCCCCGTTTTCTAATCTCAGTGCCAAAGAAAAGGCTGCGCCACGCAGTGGATAGAGTGCTGATGAGGCGTCGCTGCCGCGAGGCATACCGGTTGAGCCGAAACCTTATTCCTGCTGATTGCTGGGTGGATATAGCCTTTGTTTATGTTGGAAGCGGTTTGACCCCTTACAGTGATGCAGAGCGGTCGGTGGTGAAGATACTTACCAAAATCACATCAAAATTAAATCCAGAACCGCTTGATGGCGATGAATAAGTTACTGCGGGGTTTAGTTATCGCACCTATCCGGTTTTATCAAATGTGCATCTCGCCGATGTTTCCATCCTGCTGCCGGTTTACTCCAACATGCAGCAGTTACGCAATAGAGGCGGTGAGCAAGCACGGTGTTTTTAAGGGGTTGTGGCTTGCCGGAAAACGAATATTACGCTGCCATCCGTGGGGTGGGAGCGGTTATGACCCTGTGCCTTGATGGATATGATGCTTTCGGATGCTCACACTCACTCATTAACGAGCTGTAGCGGAATTATCGCTATAGAGCCCCGCGAGGCTGCTTTTATGCCCGGAAAGGTATATTCGGTCGGGATACACCCGTGGAGGGTGTCAGAGGCAGCGGAAAGCGATCTGGCACTACTTGAACAGCTTGCAGCGCATCCTCAGGTAATTGCTTTGGGCGAGACCGGTCTTGACCGACTGCGAGGAGGTGAGTTGGAACGGCAGACAGATTTTTTCAAGCGTCATATTGCGCTGAGTGAAGCAGTTAAAAAGCCTCTCATAATTCATAATGTGCGGTGCACTGCAGAGCTCCTCGCCCAGCGTAAAAAGACAAGCGTGACCCAACCGTGGATTTTACACGGTTTCCGAGGTAATGCGGCAACGGCAAAGCAATTGTGTGATGCCGGAATCATGCTTTCATTCGGTGAGAAATTCACTTCCGGAGTGCCTCAGAGTATTCCTGCGGAGATGCTTCTTGCCGAAACCGATATGTCATTGCTTCCGATTGAGCAGATTTCAGCGTTGGTCAGCCCAGCCGATCCCGGTTTGCCTGGGCGCAATCTTAGGCTTCTGTTTCCCTCGCTGATTCATAAAAGCTGACTCAGGGATAAAAAAAATGCTCTACAATTTGGTGTGATTTAGTATAAATTTATACTTTTGCACAAGAATTTGTGTAATAATCCACACAGGAAACTGAGGATTGAAAGTATGCTACAGCATCGCACGGATTTTATGCTTCGGCATTACAAATAACTAAGAGAGAGTTAACATATTAAATAGTTGTTTTATAGATAATTGTGTATTTGAAGCTTAAGGATAGTCGTGAGACTATCCTTTTGTTTTTTATAAGTGAAGAAAAGAGGGTGTATCTGATCAGATACACCCTCTTTCTGTAAGAGTTAATACTATCGGAGAATGATGGCTTTTCTCACCGAAACGCCATCATCTCTGATAATACTTAATAGATAATTGCTTCAATATATAAATATAAGGGATTGAATAAGTCATTATTTGTCAACGCCTTCCATGTCGATGACGTCGGGGAATTCCTGAATCCATTCGTCAACAACAACTCTGAAGTCGATGGGGTTTCCGAGCACAGGGTCACCCTGTTTCTTTCTCACCCACTTGTGATTCATGTCCTCAGTACCGGGGTCCCAGAAGCGTACCCAGGGTGAGGGAGAAATTTTGTATCTGTTTGGTTTTTTGTCGGGGCGAGGATATTTGAACTCAGGGCTGTTGATCGGTTCAGACGGTCCTGAGGTCTGCCAGGGTCTGTCTTGTGAATCGGTTCCATAGGAAGGAGCTTCCACCCAAGGCGCGTTCAAGTCACCGAAGAGGTCGAGGTCATCCGGCGGATAAAGTCCTGCTCCGCTGTTATTACCCATGAATTCAAGGATATATGTGTACTTGCATCCGGGGCGCCAGTTAGTGTTGATAGGCATACAAACCCAAGCAAATTCATTAGGGTCGTAGGCTCTTACATCTGCCGGTACAACAATATTTCCTTCCTCATCCTTCACATCAGGCTGTCGGTAGGGGAATATCTGGTGTCGGTGCATGTGCTCCGGCGTGCCGTGAATGTTGTAGATGCTCACGAGCAGGAGAATATATGCTCCGTGGTTGTTGACAGAATCGGAAACGATCGCTTTTTCAGTGGTTCCGGTTGTTTCGATTTCAATGTGGCGATTTTTGTTCCAGGGTGTAAGTTGCTGAGAAACAAGCAGCATATTTCTTTTTTTGTTTCTCATAGTGAGGAGATGGGTGAGAGTGTCAGGCTGTGAGATATCGTCAAGCACAAGGTGGTCACACACTCCGTCACCATCATAGTCGGTATGGTCATAGAGTCCTCCGATACCCGGTTCAAGAGTATCTCCTGCTCTGCTGCTGCGGCTTGAGGTCTGATTTTCTTCACCTCCACCTTCGTTGTTATCTCCGCCCTCGTTATTGTCGCCTTCACCGGTAGAAGGGCGATTGTTTAGCTGTGGGAATCTGTTGGCTATACTTCCGGCAATGGAATGTCCGAGCATAATGGGCTCATCAAAGTAGTCACCGTAGTGTCTGCGGTGGTATTCGTTCACCACACCGTGCTCGTTTCTTTCCGGGAGAATCCAATAGAGCGAGTTGTCTCCGACCCCGTAAGGTTTAGGCTGCGGGAAGATGATGTCACCGTGGTCAATAATGTTGCAGAAGAAAGCTCCGGCAACCATCACACGCACATTTCTGTTGGGTGAGTATGCGTAAAGCTCAATCTGTGAAGTTGCGTGGTGGAAGTGAAGCTCCACACCGCTTACCTCATTATTATATGAGCGTTTGTGCTCGATAATCGGGTCCTCCTGCTGGGGTAGCTCATCCACCGGCTCAAAGTTGTGGATAATCTGTTTTTCAAAGGTTATTTCCACTCCTTTAGGAAGCTCCTGACCTGTTTCTCTGTTAATGAAAGTGCCTTCAAATCCCTTGATATAGCGGTAGCACCAGTAGTCGAGCCAGGCAGCGTCACGGGGATAGAAGAATGGTCCACCCTCGATATTCCAGCTCAGGTGGTAATAGTTGTTTTGAATTTCATCAGGGTTAACTTTGGTAACCAGATTGTTGTCAAAGAAAATGGTACCGTCCGGACAGAATGCATACACACGGAAAGAGTCAAGATTTTCCGTGGTGTGAATGTGACCGGCTCTGCTGATGGTGTTTACAGAGGTCACGAATCCGATCGGGTCACCTTTATCTTCGGCGACAATAGAGTTTTCAATGCACGATGTGAGTGCACTGCATGCAAACAACCCTGCTGCAAAAAGCGAAATAGAGTAACGATGCATATATTGATAATTGATATGGTTTATTTTCATGTTCATTCTATCTTGAGGTATTATTCCATAGGCACGATAATGGGAGGGATTCCGAGCCACGGGTCAACAACTACACCCATGTCTTTCATGCCGCAAATGTCGAGTCCCTTAACGAAAATTGTGATGTATCGCTGATCCTTAGCTTTTTCAATCTGATCAGAAACATCAAATTCAAAAAAGAGATGGTCATCTTCCTCTGTAACAGCGTAAACAGCGATTTTGTGGAATTTCTCAATATCGTCAGGGCAGTGTCCGAAAGCAATGAAATGTCCCTCAAGGGTGTGCTCTCCTGTCTGGAGCAGCGAAAAGGGTACGATATTGTGGTCTCCGACTCTTGTTGCATCGGCAACCTTAACTTTTCCCGCGAGTCCGGAGAGTGTTCCTGATATTTTCTGTACCGTTTCAATACATCCAACATCCTGCAGCACAACATGGAAATGTACGGTAAGGTTTTTCGGGTAGAGAGTCACAACCTGCATCACACCCGCTTCACCATGCACATGCACATCCTCAATCGCGTGACCGTAAGCATCTTCTGCTTCACGAGACACACGCTCTTTCTCCGTTCCTTCCGCGCGCTTGATATTCTCATAGCTGTCGCTGAGGTCAAAGTCACCTTCACCCGATCTCACCTCCATGCCCGCGAGCGGGTGTGCATCTCTTGTATATACCGAAAACGAGTGGTGAGCATCGGTAGCATCGTACTGTAGGGTTTCAGTGTCGGAATTGAGACACAGGAAATTGTAGTCGCCTACATTGAGTTCTATTATTCCTCCTGATGTGCCGACAAAGTCAATACGTTTTCTATTGTTCTCGCTGCCGTCCTTTGGATACACATAGAGTGCCATGGATTTCACCAGGTCCTCACCCTCGGGTGCGTCCCACCAGGCGAAATCCACTCTGAGCATACCAGTGTGGGGATGATGCCAGCACAACGGTTTATGCTCGCAGGATGACGCTACGACAATCAGCAACAGTATAGCGAGTACTCTGCGTAAATTTCTTGTTGTTATGTTTCTAACGAATAGCTTCATTCGTTGTCCCTCCTTTCTTCTTTGTCCTTATTGACATTGAGGTGGCCGATTAGCCAAACGAGTGAAACCTCTACTTTAGTAGGTGTTATAGCCATACGGTTTCTTGTTTTCTGCCACACATAGTGGTTGTCAATAGGTTTGTATTCATAAAATTGCCCCCAATGGTATCCTATACCTATTGTGAAATCAATGTTAAGTCTCTCTCTGACCGGTAGCGAGTAACCGTAAGCGATACCCACTGCTTTAGTCCATCTTCTGCCTTGGTAACCGCGATGTCCGGTTTCGAAGTCGTATGTTAGAATCTGGAAGTATGGTCCCACATGGTGACCTGTCAGCGGCTTTTCATCCGCTTTTTCTCCAATCCATTTTCTCACCTCGATGTCACCACCGTATGCTCTCCAGTACCAATGCACAGCATCGCTCTTCCACCAGGCGTACTCCCAGTTCACCACAGCGGACCAGTTGCGGCCCATATACACATCCAAGCCGATGTTCGGTATAAGAGCTGCGTCATAAACGAGGTTTGTTTTCAACCCGGCATAGAACGGGAACATTTGCTTCAAACCGTAAGTCAGATGGAATTCAGGCGGTCTTACCGGTGTGGAAAGAACGAGCGGCCGGAATGTTGCATCCTTGAGGCTGTCAAGGTGGAACACTCTGTCAAAGATAATCTGCACCTGAGAAGCTCTCAGGGGCGGATAATATTTTTTGTATAGATATTGCCAGGGGATATTCCATTTGAGTGCCTTAAGGCGTGAAACTCGGTCATCTCCGGGGCCGGGATGGTCAATAATGTACAGCACCTCTTCCCTATGTGGTACATCGGGGTCGTTAAGCACATATCTTTTTAGCCCTTCCCAGTCAACGCCCGGATACTCGTAGGTGATCTGATCTTCGTTTAGAGGCGTGAGTGTGTGTTCCTGAATGTACTCGGTGATTCTGTCGGCGCGTTGTTTCGACAGCCAGTTGTTGAATCGTGTGGTACCTTCGGGTGAGGCTCCACCCATAATGTTTATGGAACGGAACCGGTAGTTGGGATCGGTCTGCACCTTGTGCAGCTCGTTGATGAAGGAATCGAGGCGTTCTCCGTTTTTCTGATAGTCCGGCAGAAGCTCGACTTTTGACTGATGGAAGTAAATACGCACACCCATAGTGTCAGTGCCAGCGTCTAAAGGAAAAGCTTCAGACACTGCAACCGCGCACAAAAATGCCAGTGCTATGGTTATTCGTTTACTCATTTCAATCCCAAAAAAGTCCTGTAAAAGGAATTTCAAGATAACCCTGTATTGTTGAAGTTAACATTTACTGATTGGTTTTATCCTGTTTAACCTATTTACAGAAGTTTGGCAAAATTACTTAAAAAATCTAATTTCCAAATTTTTAAGTGTGATTTTTTACACTGAAAACGTGTTTTTACCGGTATTATTGTACGATTTTATAGTTTTTCCGGTAAAAAACGTGTGAAGAAGCCCTATTTCCCCTATAGTATTTTAGGTCATGGTATAAACAAATTTCGGCCGCCGTTTCTGGCGACCGGTGTGAATTTTCAATCTTTACAGATAGTGCTTCTAACTCAAAGGATCACTTAAAACCTGAATCTCAACTCCTGGAATCCGATTGAGGAGGTTTTTAATGAAAGTGTGTAAGAAGTGTTGTGCTAAAAATTCAATGCAAATTTAGAAAAAATATTTTGAAATTTACAAAATAAATGTAAAACCGCTATGATTAAAAAATGTCAATCCGATTGAAAGTGCCGGTAAGGACCTGTGTCAAAGTTTATTTAATGCTCAGGTTAATTCCAGCCGTTGATTTGGCTGAACATTATTAAAGATGATTTTGTTAAATTTGCAAAGCGGCGGACAATAACTTTATTCGCCGATCACGTTTTAACGCTATGATTTATGGGTACAATTCTCCGGCATAGAAATATATGCCGTTATGTATTAGCAGCACTGGTGCTGTCGGGTGCAGCCGCGCCATCATCCGCAGAGACTGTGAGTCTTGACTCGTGCCGCACAATGGCGTTGCAGAGCAACAAACGGATGCTTATAGGCAACGAGAGCGTAAAGCAGGCTCATTACCAGAATCGTGAGGCATTTGCCGCATATCTTCCCGCCATTGACTTTGCGGGCGGATATATGTATAATCAGAAAAATCTTTCGGTTTTTTCAAAAGACCAGCTGCTGCCTACCAAAACGTTCAATCTCGAAAAGCAGAGCTACGAATTCAATCTCGTTAAAAATCCCATGACCGGTGAGCCGGTAAAAGGACCCGATGGTCAATATATTCCGGAAACAGTGGCACTGATTCCTAAGGATGCGATGACATTCAACGTGCACAATGTGTTTTTCGGAGCGGTGACATTGACACAGCCGGTGTTTATGGGCGGTAAGATTGTTGCAATGAACAAAATCACCAAGTTTGCTGAGAATCTTGCAAAAGAGATGCGCAGCAACGAAGCTGAAAATGTCATCTATGCCGTTGATGCCGCATATTGGCAGGTGGTTTCACTCAAAGCCAAGAAAAAACTCGCTGACTCTTACGTGTCACTCCTTGACACTTTGCGCAACAACGTCAACGCTATGGTGGAGCAGGGTGTAGCGACAAAAAGCGATCTTCTGACTGTGGAGGTAAAGCTCAATCAGGCTCAGGTTGACCAGACCAAGGTTGATAACGGACTGGTTTTGTCACGCATGGCTCTCGCCCAGGTGTGCGGACTGCCGGTTGATACTCAGATGCAGCTTGCCGATGAGGACCGGGGTCTGGAATCGGTTGAGGGCACCACACCTCCCTCAAGGGAGTACAATATGGAGGATGTGTTTTCCCGTCGTCCCGATTTGCGTGCGCTTGCCCTCGGGGTGAAGATATATGAGCAGAAAGCCAATGTTGAGAAAGCGTCCATGATGCCCAATCTTGCAGTTGTGGGGGCTTACTCTTTCAGCAATCCCAATATGTTCGACGGTTTCAGCCGCCGCTTTGCCGGAGGCTTCAATGTGGGCGCCATGCTGTCTGTTCCCATCTGGCACTGGGGCGGCAACTATAATAAGTACCGTGCCGCAAAGGCCCAGACCAAGATAGCGCAGCTTGAGCTTGAAGATGCGAGGGAGAAGGTTCAGCTTCAGGTAAGCCAGAGTGCGTTCAAGGCTCAGGAGGCTTTGAAAACCTTCAATATGACTGAAACAAATCTCACCAAAGCGAATGAGAATCTCCGCCAGGCAAATCTCGGCTTCAAGGAGGGCGTGATGACGGTGGATAATGTAATGGAGGCACAAACCGCCTGGCTGAAAGCTAATTCGGAAAATATAGATGCGATGATTGATGTTCATCTTTGCGATGTTTATCTGAGCAAGGCACTGGGCACTCTTGTCACTCCTTATTATAATAAAGAAAATAAATAAAAGCGTTATGGCAGATATGTATAGCAGCAATGCGGAGAAGCGTGAGTCAAAAACCATTATGGTAGCTCTCGCCGGAGTAGTGGTGGCAACATTGGCTCTTGCCATCATAGGATTCTGTTTTTTGAACGAGCCGGATGAAATTATCGAAGGTCAGGCAGACGCTACTTCAGTAAGAGTCAGCGGTAAATTGCCCGGCAGGGTACTTCAATTTTATGTGAGCGAGGGTGATATGGTCAAAGCCGGTGACACCCTGGTGCATATCCACTCATCTCTCGCCGAGGCAAAGCTGATGCAGGCTGAGGCTATGGAAAGTGCGGCAGCGGCGCAGAATAAGAAAATTGATGCCGGCACACGCTCGCAGATAGTTACTGCAGCAAAGGAGATGGTGGCTCAGGCACAGGCGGCTGTCACCATCACCAAGAAAACCTACGACCGCATGGAGGCTCTGTACAAGCAGGATGTGGTGAGCGAGCAGAAACGTGATGAGGCTAAGGCGGCTTATGATGCTGCTGTGGCTTCTAAGGCGGCTGCTGAAAGTCAGCTCAGTCTTGCCATTGCGGGTGCCCAGAAAGAGGATAAGGAGAGTGCGGCTGCAATGGTAACAGTGGCAAAAGGCGGTGTGGCAGAAGTTGAAAGCCTGCTGGAAGACCAATATCTGACCGCTCCTTGCGATGGTCAGATCGACCAGATTTATCCCGAAGTAGGTGAGCTTGTGAGCCTCGGTGCACCAATCATGAGTGTTCTTAAGGTTGAAGACAAGTGGGTGGTGTTCAATGTGCGTGAAACCCTACTCAATGACATGAAGCTCGGTGACACAATCAATGTGATGATTCCGGCTCTTGACAAAAAAGAGACAAAAGCACGAATCTATTATGTGCGCGATCTCGGCAGCTATGCCACTTGGAGAGCCACAAAAGCAACCGGTGACTGGGACAGCCGCACATTTGAGGTGAAGGCTCGCCCGATTGAGGCGGTCAAGGATTTACGCCCCGGCATGACGGTGATTTACAAGAAGTAACACTTTATCCGTAAGAGGAAATGTTCAAGATATTTTGGCAATCAATCTGTTACGGCTGGCGCAACTTATGCTCACGCAAGGTGTATCTGGTGAGTTGTGTTGTGGTGCCTGTTCTGTTCGCCGTATTCTTTATCGACCTGATGAAGGAGGGGTTGCCACTCAAAGTGCCGGTGTCGGTTGTGGATCAGGATCAGTCCTCTCTCTCAAGGAGGGTTATCCGCAATCTCGGTGCATCAGAGCTTATAGATGTAGCGCATAAGGATGAAAGCTATGCCGATGCACTTGCGCGCCTGCGCAAAGGAGAAACCTTCGGATTTTTCATCATTCCCCATGATTTTCAGAAGGATGCTATTTCCGGAGCAGGCACAACAATTACCTATTACAGCGATATGACTGTATTTGTTCCCGGATCTCTTGCATATAAGGGATTCAAGACAGCTGCCGTGACTACAGCCGGTGGGGTTGTGCAAACCACCCTCGTAAGCACCGGAATAAACGAAAGTGTGGCAGGTACCCTTCTGCAGCCTGTGGTGATTGCTGAGCAAGGCATAGGAAATCCTTGGATGAATTATTCGATTTATCTGTGCAATTCCTTTATACCGGGAGTGGTATCACTGATGGTGATGCTGATGGTGTGCTTCACTCTATGCTCGGAGATTAAGAACAATACCTCCGTTGAATGGCTTAGGGTGAGCGGCGGCTCCATGCTGTGTGCGGTGCTCGGCAAGTTGATTCCCCAGGCGATAGTGTTCAGCATTATAGGAGTAGGGCTTCAGGCGGTAATGTACACTATGGTGCATTTTCCCATGAACTGTCCGGCATGGCACATGGTGCTCGCAATGATTCTGCTTGTAATAGGCAGTCAGGGTCTGGCGCTGGTGCTTGTATGCGCTATCCCCAATCTGCGTCTGAGCATGAGTCTTGCCTCGCTAACCGGCATTCTGGCGTTTTCAATTGCGGCATATTCTTTTCCCGTTCAGAGCATGTACGGAGCTGTAGGTATCTTCAGTTATATTCTTCCCCCTCGCTATTATTTCCTCATATATGGCGATCAGGCTCTCAACGGTATTCCGCTCTACTACTCCAGGTGGTATTACGTGGCTTTGCTGATATTTCCATTAGCGGGACTTCTTGGGCTGAACCGTCTCAAGAAGCGCTGCCTGAACCCGGTTTATGTGCCATAATAATAAACTATAATGATTATGAACTCTGGAAACGGCATATTGAGTTGGATTCAATCTGTGGCAAGAGTCTGGGCCCGCGAGTTCAGACTGGTGTTCGGCGACATGGGAGTGATTATTTTCTTCTTCCTCCTTCCGCTTGGCTATCCGGTAATATACACCTTAATATATAATACGGAGGTGATACGCGACCTTCCGATTGCTGTTGTTGACCATAGCCGTAGCCCGGAAAGCCGTGAGCTCGCCCGAATGGTTGATGCTACTTCAGCACTCGAAGTTTACGATTACTGCCCCGATATACCGGCTGCAAGGCGATTGAGTAATGAGAAGAAGGTTTTCGGTGTGCTGGAGATACCGGCCGATTATGCCAGGAAGATTGGTCGCGGCGAGCAGACTCAGGTTACATATTATGCCGATA
>JAIDQW010000263.1 GCA_029062075.1 Paramuribaculum sp. | reverse complement strand
ATATGTATTGTCGGGAGTAACCACATAGCTGCCGTTAACCCCACAGGTGAGAATGATGATGCTTAGATTAAACTCCTTCAGCATCCGCTTGCATTTTTCAATCATATCGGTGCCCAGATAGCTGAAAATATGGCTGATGACTGCAAGTTCTTCATCGTTAATCTTGAGGATATTGCAGCGGGTCATTGACTCTTCAAGTATTTCCTTGGTGTAGAATCCCTGCCGGAGATTTATATCGAATACTATAAGGGCGGAATCGTTGGCGCGCACTTCATCTATAAAACGGTTGATGGTAGCGCGTGACACAGGGCTGCGTTGAGCAAGAGAGCCGAAGATTACGGCAGAGGTGTTTTCAGCTATTTGCTTGAGAGACGGAGTGAAAGGGATGTTGTCCCAGGCTACATTCTCCTCAATGCTGTATAATGGAATTCCAAGAGAGTCAATAGCAACGTTTACTGTTCCCGTGGGAAACTCCACGGTGCTGATGAGACAGTCTATCTGCTTGGCTGACAGATTCTCTGTGATTTCAGCGCCCAGAGCATCGTTGCCCACCGCGCTTATTGCGAATCCGGGAAGCCCGAATTGAGAGACATGGTATGCGAAGTTGACCGGTGCACCACCGATTTTTTTACCGTCCGGCAGCATATCCCAGAGCAGTTCACCTATTCCGACAATATAATTTTTCATGTAGCTATATAATTAATGTGCGAATTTAGTGATTAATTATATAATAGGTGAATAAGTGGGGATAAATAATTGGAGCTGAAATTTTGTTGGTATAAATTTCCAGAGTGTTAGGTAAAAAAGTCCTATGATGTTAAGGATGTTTAACAGCGGTGAGGTTTTGCGGGATATTAGATTTTTTGTTCGCAATCTATTGAGTATCTTTGCACCCTGGTTAGGATTCCCATGTAAATCCGGGATGTTTTAAGTAACTTTTCAACGAAAATCAAATTGGTAATAAAGTATATGTTTAAGGAAAAAAGTATGAATGTGAGTTCATTGAAAACCACCGGCATTATGCTTGCCGGAGCAGCCCTTGTTATTCTTACCGGCTGCGGTGGAAAACAGCAGATGCCTCAGGCTCAGGCACCCGCAATTGCAACTGTTACAGTTGAAGCAACCAATTCTCAGCTTGAGAACACCTATCCTGTAACCATCAAGGGAAAAACCGATATTGATATCCGTCCGCAGGTAACAGGTTTTATCACCAAAGTTCATGTTGACGAAGGTCAGCGCGTGCGCAAGGGTCAGGTTCTCTTCACTCTCGACCAGGTACAGTTTAATGCAGCAGTAGAGCAGGCTCAGGCAGCTCTTAACGCAGCACAGACCGGTGTTGCAACCGCTCAGCTTACAGCCGACAACAAGCGTCAGCTTCTTGAAAAGAACATTATCAGTAATTACGAATATCAGCTTGCCGACAATCAGCTGCAGACAGCCAAGGCTCAGCTCGTGCAGGCTCAGGCAGCTCTCACAAACGCCCGTAAGAATCTGGCTTACACAGTTGTTACCGCTCCTTCAGACGGTGTTGTAGGTAAGATTCCCAACCGTGAGGGTTCACTCGCGTCCCCCTCTTCAGTGCAACCTCTCACAACAGTGAGCGACAACTCAGAGGTGTATGCTTATTTCTCACTCACCGAAAAAGATATTCTCGGACTCAGCGGCAAAGGCTCTCTCAAAAATGCAATTGATTCGATGCCCTCTGTTCAGCTCCGTCTTGCAGACGGCTCTATCTATCCTGTTGAAGGTAAGGTGGCAACCGTTTCCGGCGTTATTGACAACACAACCGGTTCTGCAAGCGTGCGCGCCCTTTTCAACAATCCCGAAGGATTGCTCCGCAGCGGCAGCACCGGTCAGATTATCATACCTGACAATCAGACAAATGTGATTGTTATTCCTCAGAAAGCCACTTTCGAGCTTCAGGACCGCAGATTTGTATATGTTGTCAATGATTCAAACATGGTTTTTTCCACACCTATTACTGTAGAGGCAAACAACGATGGCAAGAATTTTGTGGTTAAATCAGGTCTCCAGCCCGGTCAGAGAATAGCAATCGAGGGTGTGGGCACAACTCTCAGGGACGGCATGCCCATCACTCCGGTAGATCCTCAGGCAGCTCCTCAGCAGGCACCCGCTGCAAACTAATAAACCATTCAACGTGTAATTTCACAAAGTCACACAAATGAAATTAGATACATTTATTAATAGACCGGTGCTTTCTACGGTGATTTCTATCTTCATCGTGCTTCTCGGCCTTATCGGACTCTTCTCGCTGCCGGTGACACAGTTCCCGGACATCGCTCCTCCAACAATCCGCGTATCCACCACATATACCGGTGCTAACGCGCAGGCAGTGCTCAATTCGGTTATTGCTCCTCTTGAGGAGGCTATCAACGGTGCCGAAGGCATGACTTACATGGAGTCAACCGCAACAAATACGGGCTCTGCCGATATCACAGTGTACTTCGAGCAGGGATTTAACCCCGATATGGCAGCTGTGGATGTGCAGAACCGTGTTGCCAAAGCGCAGAACCTCCTTCCATCCGAAGTAACACAGGTAGGTGTCCTCACTCAGAAACGCCAGTCATCCATGCTTCTTATGGTGGCACTTTATGACGATTCCGGCAACTATACCTCGGAGTTTCTTGACAACTATGCGAAAATCAATATGATTCCGCAGCTCCAGCGTGTGTCCGGTGTGGGTGACGTAATGTCCTTCGGTGCCGACTACTCAATGCGTATATGGCTCAAACCGGAAGTTATGTCACAGTATGGACTTGTGCCTACCGATATTTCTTACGCGCTTTCAGAGCAAAATATCGAGGCGGCTCCGGGCGCATTCGGTGAACAGGGTGACCAGAGCTTCCAGTACACCATGAAGTACAGAGGCCGTCTCACAACTCCGGAGGAATTCGAGAATATCGTGGTTGCAGCAAAACCGACGGGTGAAGTGCTTCACCTTGGCGATGTTGCCGATATTGAGCTCGGTAGAGTTACTTATGGCTTCTCCAACTCCTTGAACGGTTATCCGTCAACCAGCTGTATCGTGTTCCAGACTGCAGGTTCAAACGCCACCCAGATTATCAACGACTGTCTCAAGGTGGTTGAAAATATGAAGAAAGAACTCCCGGCAGGTTTGAAGCTGGCTGTTCCGATGAACAACAATGACTTCCTTAATGCCTCTATTCATGAGGTTATCAAAACTCTCATCGAGGCATTCATTCTTGTGTTCTTTGTAACATACGTGTTCCTTCAGGACTTCCGCTCGACAATCATTCCGGCTATCGCTATTCCGGTTGCTCTTGTCGGCACCTTCTTCTTCATGAACCTTATCGGTTTTTCTCTCAACCTTATCACCCTTTCAGCTCTCGTGCTTGCGATTGCGATTGTGGTCGATGATGCGATAGTGGTCGTCGAGGCGGTTCATGCAAAGCTGGATGTGGGATACAAGAGCGCTCGCCGCGCCTCAATTGACGCTATGGGTGAGATTGGCGGAGCGATTATCTCCATTACACTTGTAATGATGCTCGTGTTCATTCCGGTGTCATTCATGTCCGGTACAACCGGTGTGTTCTACCGTCAGTTCGGTCTGACTATGGCGATAGCTATCGGTTTGTCAGCTCTGAACGCGCTCACACTTTCTCCCGCGCTCTGTGCTGTGTTCCTTAAGGCTCACGGTGATGACTCCTCGCTCAAGGAGCGCATGGGCAAGGCCTACGGAGCTGCCGCTGATGCTGTTGTTGGAAACGCCAAGCGTCGTTTCACTCTCAATATGCCCCCGCTGGTAACATTCGCTTTCCTTGCCGCAACTATCACCTTTATGGTGCTCGGCTGGTACAGCTTTGAATCACCGGTTAAATTGGTAATTGCCTCAGTTGTGGCAATCATCACCATCATGGGTATTTTCAACAAGCGATTCCACAAAGGCTTTGAGATCGGTTTCAACCGAATTCTCAAGGTTTATAATAAATGTACTGCATTCTTTATCGGTCACAAGATTCTTTCATTAGGCATTGTGGGTGCCGCTGTTGCTATCCTTGTATGGCTCATGAGCATCACCACATCTACCCTTGTGCCCAATGAGGATACCGGTGTGCTCTTCTGTATGGTGGATATGCCTCCGGGCACATCGCAGGAGCGTACTGCAGAGGTGCTCGACCAGCTTGACCAGATTCTTGCCCAGGTGCCCGAGATTCAGTATCGCCAAAAAATCGCAGGCTACAGCTTCCTCGCCGGTCAGGGTGCTACTTATGGCACATTTATCCTCAAACTCAAAAACTGGGAGGATCGTAAGGAAGTAGGTCAGACGTCTGATGCGATTCTTGGCAAGCTGTACGGCATGACTTCGGTTATCAAGGACGGTCGTGTGATGATTTTCGCACCCCCGATGATTACCGGTTACTCTCTCACAAACGGTTTTGAAATCAAGATGCAGGACAAGACCGGTGGAAATATAAATGACTTCTTCGCTATCGTGCAGGGCTTCCTTGCCAAGCTCAACGCCCAGCCGGAGGTTCAGGTCGCTTACACCACCTTCAACCCCTCGTTCCCGCAGTATATGATTGATATCGATGCTGCGAAGGCAAAGCAGGCGGGCATTTCTCCGAGAGATATTCTAACAACTTTGCAGGGCTACTACGGCGGTATGTATGTGTCAAACTTCAACCGTTTCGGTAAAATCTACCGCGTTATGATGCAGGCTGCTCCGGAAGCGCGCGTAAGCCCGGAAACACTGTCGGCTATCAAGGTGCGCAACGGTAGCGAGATGGCTTCTGTTGAAAACTTCGTGACACTCACAAAGATTTACGGTCCTGACCTGTTGAACCGATTCAATATGTTCCAGTCTATCTCCGTAACCGGTCAGCCCGCTCCCGGATTCTCTTCCGGCGACTGTCTTGCAGCCATTGAGCGCGTGGCTAAGGAAACTCTTCCCGCCGGTTTCGGTTATGAATACTCAGGTATGACCCGTGAGGAGGCTTCTTCCGGTGCCGGTTCAACTACCGCGGTTATCTTCGGACTATGTCTTCTCTTCGTGTATCTGCTGCTCTCAGCGCAGTACGAAAGCTACATTCTGCCCTGGGCGGTTATTCTGTCAATTCCGTTCGGTCTTATGGGTACCTTCATCTTCGCCCAGATTTTCGGAGTGACAAACAATATCTACCTTCAGATTGCGCTCATCATGCTTATCGGTCTTCTCGCTAAAAATGCGATTCTTATCGTTGAGTTTGCAGTGGAACGCCGTCGCACTGGCATGTCTATAGTCAATGCTTCTATTCAGGGAGCTACAGCTCGTCTGCGCCCGATTCTCATGACCTCACTCGCTATGATTATCGGTCTTCTGCCCTTGATGTTCGCCACCGGTGCGGGTGCAAACGGTAACCGAGCTCTCGGCACAGGCTCTATCGGAGGTATGCTTATCGGTATGATTCTGCAGGTACTCGTGGTGCCCGCCCTGTTTGTGCTCTTCCAGAAGATTCAGGAGAAAATCACTCCGCTCAAATGGGAGGATACCGATAACGAAGGCATAGAAAGCGAAATTGAGCAGTATTCACGTTAATCACCAGTTGTTCATAACAAGATT
This sequence comes from Paramuribaculum sp., assembly GCA_029062075.1. Taxonomy (GTDB): domain Bacteria; phylum Bacteroidota; class Bacteroidia; order Bacteroidales; family Muribaculaceae; genus Paramuribaculum. Next base: position 3,275 of record JAIDQW010000263.1, on the reverse strand, counting down.
TCAAATGAAACTCAATAAAATAGCAATTGCAGCAGCATTTGTAAGCGCCTCAGTGGCGTTTACAGGCTGCAATATGTACGGCAAATTCAAAATGCCGGAAGATTCGGCACTCGGACAGGAGTATGCCAAGGTTGTTAAAGAGGAGGTTGATTCCACCGCATTCGGAAACCTCAAATGGCAGCAGGTGTTCACCGACCCGACTCTCGTTGACCTGATTTATCAGGCACTTGACAACAACAAGGATTTGAAAAACGCCAAGCTGAATGTTGATATCGCTCATGCCCAGTTACTTGGTGCTAAATTGTCTTATCTCCCTTCACTCGCCCTCACACCTAATGGTGCGGGAGCCAAATATGCATCTAATTCTTTCTCATGGACATATCAGCTGCCTCTCGCAGCAAGCTGGGAAATCGATATTTTCGGCAAAATTCTCAATACAAAGCGTGCCGCAGGAGCTAACTATCAGATGAGCAAGGACTATGAGCAGGCTGTACGCTCACAGATTATCGGAGCTGTCGCTAACACCTACTACACTCTTGCCGCTCTGGAAAGCCAGCTTACTCTCAGCCGCAACACTGCCGAGCTCTGGAAGCAGAATGTGCAGACAATGAAGGATTTCAAGGAGGCTGGTCGAGTTACAGAGGCTGCCGTGGTGCAGAGCGAGGCTCAGTACTACAGCATTCTCGCTTCCATCACTGACCTGGAGTCTCAGCTTGAGTCGGCAAACAGTACTATGTCGCTGCTCATGAACGTGATGCCGCAGAAGTGGATGGTTTCGGAGAACGCTACTCTTGACACTCCCGAAGTAATAGCTATCGGAGTGCCCATGAAGGAGCTTTCCTCACGCCCCGATGTGAGAGCTGCGGAGCAGACGCTCGCCGCCGCTTACTATACCACAGCCGGAGCACGCGCAGCTTTCTATCCCGGCTTGAATATCACCGCCAACGGTGGATTCACAAACCTTCTCGGAGCATTTATCTCTAATCCGGGTGACTGGTTTATTCAGCTTGCCGGTTCACTCACCGCACCTCTTTTCAGCCGTGGTGCAAACATCGCACGACTCAAAGCGGCTAAGGCTCAGCAGCAGCAGGCTCTCAACAATTTTGAATATACCATCATGAGCGCGAGCGCTGAAGTGAGCGATGCCTTGACCGCCTATCAGAAGAATATCGAGAAGAGCACCTATCTGACACAGCAGGTTGAAAGTCTCAAAAAATCTGTTGAAATAACTGAGGAACTCCTGCATTACGGCACACAATATACAACATATCTTGAAGTGCTGACCGCGCAGCAGAGTTTATTGCAGAGCCAGCTCTCGGTAATATCATGCAACCGTGCAAGAGCTGCGGCTGTAATCAACCTTTACCAGAGTCTCGGAGGAGGCAGATAATTCACACCTTAAATAATACAATTCCATGGCTAACAACATCAGCAAACTCGCCCACGTCGATCCTTCGGCTAAACTTGGCGATAATGTGACCATCCATCCGTTTGCATTCATCGATGCAAATGTGGAGATTGGCGACGGTTGCGAGATTATGTCATACACAAGTGTGATAAACGGTACCCGTCTCGGCAAGAACAATAAAATCTATCAGGGGTCTATCATCGGAGCAGATCCGCAGGATTTCAGGTGGAAAGGTGAACAGACATACTGCATCATCGGTGACAACAATGTTATCCGCGAGCATGTTATCATTAACCGAGGCATCAACACCGAGGGTGGCACAAGCATAGGCAGCGGTTCGTTCATCATGGCTGACTCACACATTGGTCACGACTCGCATATCGCTGACAACTGCGTGCTCGGAAACGGAGTACTCCTTGCCGGTGACACCGAGGTGGGCAAATGCACTATTCTGTCAAGCGGAGTGATGCTACACGAAAACAGTAAGGTGGGCGAATGGGTGCTTATCAAAGGCGGTTGCCGAATTGCCGGCAATGTGCCCCCATATATCATTATGGCTCACAACCCTGCATCCTACTTCGGAGTCAATGCCGTGATTCTTCGCAAAGGTGGCTACAACGAAGATCAGATTGACGATATAGCGAAAGCATATCGTCACATATATCAGACAGGTACTTCGGTATTTAATGCGCTCCGCCGCATTGAGGCTGACGTAGCAGAAGGAGAAGTCCGTGATAATATTACAGATTTCATCCGCGGCGTGAACCTCAAAATCGTAGCAATCCCACGCGAACTCGAATAATATTCAGCTCATAAAATATGAAGAAGCTCCGAGGCATGGCACCCCGGAGCTTCTTATTTTCTCAGACCGCATTCAAAAGTGGTGTATTCTCACTTTTTGGCTGCGGTTTTCTTTGCGGCAGGCTTCTTGGCTGTGGTTGCCTTAGTAGCTGTTTTCTTAGAAGTAGTTTTAGCAGTAGCTTTCTTGGCTGCCGGCTTTTTTGCAGCGGGTTTGCCGGGCTGTTCGGGGCTGCGGCGGAGCACCTGGGCCGAGCGGGCGGGCAGATACAGCCGCAGCCATTCCACTCCGTGGGGCGAGTAGAGGTCATCGCTTTCGGTGAAATGAGTCACGCTCTCGTCAATGTTGCCGTAGCCGCCAAATGCGGGATTATCGCTTGAAAGCACCACATCATACTGACCGGGAGGGGTGAGGATACCGTAGCCGTCAAACGATTTGAAGGGGTTGAAGTTGAATACAAACACAAGGTCACCGCGTTTGTAGGCAAGCACCTGGTCATCATCCTTTTCCCAGAGTTTTTCCACCGGAAGCGCCTGGAAGTTATACACACCGCTGATGAGATGAATCATTGCGTTGTCGAAGTCGTTGAGATAAATATATTTCAGCTCAGCGCGGTCAACAAGGTCCCACTGGCGGCGCGCGTATTTATAAGACCATCCGTTGCCTTCGCGCGGAAAGTCAATCCATTCGGGATGACCGAACTCGTTGCCCATAAAGTTGAGGTAGCCGCCGTTGATGGTAGAGGCGGTGACAAGGCGAATCATCTTGTGCAGTGCAATTCCGCGGGCAACAGTCATGTTATCGTCATCCTTCATCATGTGCCAGTACATCTGATCATCTATCAACCGGAAGATAACAGTCTTGTCGCCAACAAGTGCCTGGTCATGGCTCTCAACATAGGAGATTGTCTTTTCGTCGGCGCGACGGTTAGTGAGTTCCCAGAAAATAGAGGTCGGGTGCCAGTCCTCATCCTTCTTCTCCTTGAGGGTCTTGATCCAGTAGTCCGGAATACCCATAGCCATGCGGTAATCAAAGCCGATACCGCCGTCCTTAACCGGAATTGCGAGT
>JAIDQW010000262.1 GCA_029062075.1 Paramuribaculum sp. | reverse complement strand
TTGAACGCACCGAACACGGAATGCCCGTCTATCCCGAATTCCCCGGCTATGACGAAAAATACTTCCGCTCCATTGCCAACGACCCGGATGGTGGTGACAGACTCAAACTACTCATTATCAAATGACAAATAAAGATATAGTCACACCCATCTGTGTGGTGAGCTACTGCGAGTTGAGTCCCGACGACCGCAGGCTTGTCGATTGTGCACGCAAAGCCACCCAAAGGGCTTATGCACCATACAGCCGATTCAGTGTCGGGGCTGCTATTCTGCTCACCAATGGTGAGATAATCGCCGGCTCCAATCAGGAAAACGCAGCTACACCGAGCAGCCTCTGCGCCGAGCGCACAGCCGCTTTTTACGCTCACTCAGCTTATCCCGATGAAAAATTCCTCGCCATAGCCATAGCGGCGAGAGACACCGACGGCTCTGAAATACAGTCACCTATAGCCCCTTGCGGAGGTTGCCGTCAGACACTCCTTGAATATGAGACCCTTGCCGGACAGGACGTTAAAGTTATTCTTGTCGGTGCAAAAGAAATCTACATCATCCCATCGGTAAAATCATTATTGCCGGTAGCTTTCACCGAATTCAACTAATGCCGACCCTGAGAACTCGTCGGCAGCTTATCTACAGGTCGGTAACTGATATTTGAGTTTGATGTACCCGGACGGCTCGGAGCCGGTGCCGGAGTGGAAGGCTGATTCGTTACCGGAGGACGCCAGTTATTGTTCACCGGCGGTCGCCAATTGTTGACAGGAGGAGGAGCTATTGTCCCCGGTCGCAGAGCCGGACGAATAGGAGTAACAATTGGTCTGACAACCGTTCCGGGATACCAGCCGGCACCGTTCCACAAACCGTAACCATAATTGTTCCAGCTGTTTACAAGCGGAATATAATTGCTCACACTCACGCCTAAAGAACTACCGTAGCCCAGAGGCACATCCAGTGATGAATCAATCATCGCCTCGCAGCCACTTAGACCCATACCGAGAACTGCAGCACTCACAAGTGCGAAAAAATTTTTCCTTTTCATAAATAGTTGTTTTCAAGTTTCTACATATAGAACAAAAAAAACACAACCACCGTTCTCCCCCACACCCATTTTTTACTAATTTTGCACCCGAACCCCGCGATGCGTGGTGTCTCAGAGGAGAATAAACACCGGGTATTGGGCGGTTCGTTTACATACGAAAGGCGTTTACGGCGCTTTATTTCTTGGTCATTCGGAACTTCGCAACTTCATGAATTAACTATCAAGAATGAAGCAATGTTGATGCTCCATGGGGTACGTTTATGTGCTTTCAACTCTTTCTTTATTAGAATGAGGTTGAAGTTTACACAAAACTACCCAGAGGTTTCTATATCAACACTCCGATGGGACAATATAATCCTGACTGGGCTATCGTTTTTCGGGAGGGCAGCGTGAAACATGTCTATTTCATAGC
>JAIDQW010000261.1 GCA_029062075.1 Paramuribaculum sp. | reverse complement strand
GTATAATGCTGAAATACAGTAAATAATAAAAAATAGAATTATATAAAAGTTTTCCAAAAATAATTTTGGTATTGTTATTACATAATGTAATTATTAATTTTGGCTCAGAATAAAATTAACAATGATGACTAATAAAAGATTTTTTGAGGAGAGGAGGACTATACGCAAATATGCTCCACGTCATATCGAAGATGAATTGCTGGCTGAGATTGTGAAAGAGGCATCTCACGCACCGACAACAGGGAATATGCAACTCTACAGTGTTATTGCTACCCGTGCAAAGGATATTAAAGAGATGCTTGCACCATGTCATTTTAATCAGCCTTCGGTAATGGAATGTGATGTTCTTCTAACTTTCTGTGCCGATTTCAGCAGATTTTCACGTTGGTGTGTACTCAGTGAGGCTAATCCTGGGTATGATAATTTTCAGTCGTTTGTGACCACTCTGTTAGACACCGCAATATTTGCCCAGCAGTTTTGTACCGCAGCAGAAATGAGAGGACTTGGATGCTGCTATCTGGGTACAACAACTTATAATGCGCCAAAAATAGCCGAGATTCTGAGATTACCCTCTCTTGTCGTACCGGTAACGACTATATCTCTCGGTTATCCGGCTGACTCAGGAGTTGATGCCGGTCGCTTGCCGATTAGTGCTGTTCTTCACATGGAGCAGTATCATGATTATACTGATGAGGAAATTATTGACTTATATTCAGAAAAAGAGGAGCGGGAGGACAGCAAAAGTTTTGTAGAGGAGAACAATAAGAAGAGTCTTGCTCAGGTTTTCACTGATATCCGATATACCAGGGAAGCGAATGAGCATTTCTCTAAGGTTTATTACGATTTCATAGTCAGTCAGGGCTACACCATGCCCGATTGATGCAAAAAAATCCGGATTCACAACGAACCCGGATTTTTTATGACTTATATTATTAGGATAGTAATGTGCTCTCAATTGCATTGACATCCTCCTGAAGTTTCTTTTCGAGCGGGAGACGTTCTTCTATATTCTTGCAGGCATACAGCACAGTGGCGTGTGTGCGGTCAAGCCTTGAACCGATAGCTTTGAGCGGCATTTTTGTATGTTTCTTAGCAAGGAACATCACCATTTGACGCGCATCGCTGATTTCACGTTTCCTTGATTTGGTGAAAATTTGATCCGGTTCAATCTTGTAGTAATTGCTAACCTCCTGGGTTATTATTTCAAAGTTGATTTGACGAAGATTAATTTTTACAGCGTTGGCAAGAACGCGGCGAGCCAAATCAATATTTATATCCATATCCAGAACAGTGGCATGTGCGACAAGAGATACCATAATGCCTTCAAGTTCGCGAATACTCTCAGTCACATTGCCCGCTATGTAGTCAAGCACATCATCGGGAATGTTGAGTCCCTCCTGATTGGCTTTCAGCTCAAGCACGCTGCGGCGCAGTTCGTAATCCGGTTTTTCAAGTTCGGCAGTCATGCCCCATTTGAATCGGTCAAGCATTCTCTGCTCCATCCCCTCCATAAGCGAAGGTTTGGTGTCGCTTGACAGGATTATCTGCTTTTGATTGAGCTGCAGGTGATTGAATATATGGAAAAATGTGCGCTGAGTAGCTGATTTGCCTATTAAATCCTGAATATCATCAAGAATCAGGGTGTCGATACTCTGATAAAAGTTTATAAAATCGTTTATGCGGTTGTTTTTGAGAGCAGTAGTGTACTGACTCTCGAATAGACGAGCGGTAACGTATAGCACTCTTGAACGGGGATTACGCTCCTTGATGCGTATTCCTATTGCCTGAATGAGGTGAGTTTTTCCAACACCCGGAGCACCGAACACAAAAAGTGGATTGAAAGTCTTGCATTTGGGGTCTGTGGCAATAGCTTCGCCTATGGAGCGGGCAACACGATTGCTCACACTGTTACAATAGTTTTCGAAAGTATAGCGGGGGTTCAGCTGGGCGTCAATATCAGCGGTATCTTCCTGGCGGGTGAAAGGATTGGATGTTGCGCCGGGTTTCGGTGCTACATCCGGGCTTGGATTGCCGCTTTTTACTGTTACTGAAGTAACAGGTTCATTGCTAACCTGATTATAATTGTAAAACAATTTGACATCAGGACCATACACTCTGTGCAGAGTGGCGGTTAATACCTTTATGTACCGTTCCTCCCAACACTCTACAAAGAAAGGTGAGGGTACAAGTACATTGAGGCTGTTATCCTGATAGCTGATAGAGCTTACAGGCTTAAACCAGGCGTCAAACTGCTCTGCTGGAAGAA
>JAIDQW010000260.1 GCA_029062075.1 Paramuribaculum sp. | reverse complement strand
CTGCATTGTAGAGGAAATCGAACTGGTTGAGGTACATTTTCAGTATCTCGTCCTTGCTGTAAAAGCGTTCAAGTTTAACAGCAATCATCCATTCGATGGGTTTCTGAATTATCCTGGCTCCGAGCCCGTTTGATTCAGGAGAATAAAGCTGCTTGGCAAGCTGTTGTGTGATTGTTGAGCCACCACCGCTGTTTCTGTTGCCCATGAGTAATGTCTTGAACGCCACGCGGGCGAGCGCGCGCATATCTATACCGGAGTGGTCTTCAAATCGGCTATCTTCAGTGGAAATCAGGGCATCAACAACATGTGAGCTTATCTCATCATAGTCGGCATAAACTCTGTTGCCGGTATTTCTGAAATATCGACCGAGTTCTTCACCATCGGCGGAATATATAACCGATGCAAATCTATCGTTGGGGTTCTTAAGTTCCTCAACAGGCGGCATATATCCAATTGCTCCGTTATAAACGAGTGCGAGGAGAATAAAAATGAATATTACGCCTACACCAAATGCAATCCAGAGTGCTTTAATGATATTACGCTGGGTGGGTGACAGGTTTTTATAGCTATCTGATAAGTAATTTTTCATTGCAACGATTAGAATATGCTGCAAAGTTAAGTAAATCCCGTAATTAAACGGGATTTTTTACAAATCCTAACCACATAATTAAGAAAAATTATTGTCGTCCGGAGGTTTGATTCTTCTTTTTGAGGTAAGAATTGAATTCTTTGGCTTTAAGCAATTTCTGGAGTGACAGATGCATCCGGTAATTCCACCTGTTGTTTGGATCGGCGGGATTGTTTATCTGTTCCTCGGCGGGATTGTATCTTCGCAGTTTGCCTTCCAGTGCAAGCCAGTCCTGAAGCGGCAGAATGCATAGCATGGCTGGGCTGGTGAGATGATCCGATACCACTCTGTCGCAAATCCATGTTTCCGCTGAAGCCGGAGCCTCACCTTTCAATCCAAGACAGTCATTGTAAAAACGTTGCGCTCTGTTATTATCCTCTTCCCACCATTGGCGGAATCCGCACATATCATGAGTCCCGATTGTGGCGACACAATAATAAGGGTACATTCTTGTGTCTGCAAACTCTTTGTCGGGCTGATCAGGCATCCTCTGAACTTTCAGCGAAAGTATTTCAAGTTCTTCCATGACGGAAGGCACGCAAGCCGGAATCATGCCAAGATCTTCGCCGCAGCATAACATCCCGGTAGAATCGATTAGCGGTTGAAGTTTCCATAAGGCTTTCTCTCGCCAGTAAGAATTGTTTCTGTTGAAGAAAAAGTCATGATATAATGCAGAATATCTGTCTCTTTCGTATTGTGAGAGAGCTTTGAAGGCAAATGTCTTGTCAGCAGATATTCTTGGGTGCCAATGGTTAGGTCTATAGGGGTCTTCAATGAATAATACATTCTCGGCAAGGGTGAAAAGACCTTCTTGAATAAGACTGTTGTCAGCAGACTTTTCCCTGTTTTCAAACGCAGAGGCAATTTTATGCTGAGTGTCAAACTCATCTCTCAAACGGTAACGATTTCCATAGTAGCCGGTTAGAAATTCCGAGCGGACTGTGTCAGCGAGATAGCCGAACAACTGCTCAATAATTTCATCGGTAATGTAAGGAGTTGTGTGAAGGTTTCGGTCGAAACTGAAATCGTAGTCATATTTCATTTCCTCCGGAGTGTATGGAATAGCTGAATTGAATATGCCAAGCAATCCGTGAACTGCAGACAATGGTATCTGCCAGATTCTGAAAAATCCGAGAAGATGGTCAATTCGGTAAGCGTCAAAGTAATCTGCCATTTTGCCGAATCTTGCTTTCCACCAGGCGAAACCATCTTTACTCATTTCATCCCAGTTATAAGTTGGAAATCCCCAGTTCTGACCATTTACGGCAAATGCATCGGGTGGCGCACCTGCACTGGCATCGAGATTGAAGAGTTCGGGTTTTACCCATGCATCCACACTGGTTCTGCTTACCCCAATCGGAATATCTCCTTTCAAAGCAACTCCCAGGCTCATGCCATGGTCACGCGCTTCACGCAACTGTGCATCAAGATGATACTGGAGGAATTGATAGAAGTCGGAAGCTTTTTTATTTCCGGATATGACTTTCTGTGCTTTATCAGCAGAATAATCCTTAAAATCGCCCCATTGAGTCATATCGGTTGTGCCAAACTTGTCTCTGAGAATACAGAAAGCGATATATGGTTTTAACCAGTGGGCATTTTTATTTACAAACTTCTTGTACGACTCACTTTTAATAGTTTTGTTTCCCTGTTCCTCGAAAATTCCGTGGAGATATTCCATCTTAGCTGAGAAAACAGCGGGATAATCAATTTGAGGAAGGGAATTCAGCTTGCGGGCAACGGCTGAAAAGTAGTCTCTTTTCTTCTTTTCGGCAAACATTCCCACTTGCTGCAAACGGAGGTAGATAGGGTTAAGGGCGAAGGAAGAAATGGCACTGTAAGGATATGAGTCGCCCCAGTTTCCGTCTGTTGTAGTGTCATTAATCGGAAGAATCTGCACGATTTTTTGTCCTGTGGCAGCCGCCCAGTCAATAATCAGTTTGATGTCGGCAAAGTCTCCTATACCCATATCGTCATCGCTACGCAGCGAAAATACAGGAATCGCAACTCCTGCACCTCTCCAAAGTGGCATTGGGTTGGCTATGCCACCGCAATGATTGATTATTGCGGTGTTAGCGGGGAAACCGGTAGGATGAAATGTGCGGTGGTCTCTGTTCTCCCAAGTTCTAATACCGGTGGTATCGCCTACAAGGAATTTGTATTCAAGCGAATGATTCGGAACTGTTATATCGATTTTCCACAAAGGAAAACCGATAGGGGTCATTTCTGCGGCTTTATCAGCGTTCCAACCTCCGAGCTCATCAGTATTACCACACACATAAACAGATTGAGTGGGTGTTATCATGGGTGCCTCAACTACAAGTGTGAGTTTACCCGGTTGCGGTTCTATTCCAGGTGTTTCAGCAGAGTTTCTTTTGAATATACAACTACTGAAAGCACTTGAATAGAACGGACTGTTTTCGGGGCGGTCATGCCACCTGTCAATGATTTCTATACAGGTAGGGCGGTAGCCCGGATTAATGGAGCGGGGTTTACCCCATTCTCTTCTTATTATACCGGAATCATTTTTAAGAAAATAAGAGTATGAAAATTCTTCACCCGGATTGACATCAATGCTGAGGGACCAGTATTTGCCGTCAGTAGTGTGCATCTCCGGAGCATTTTCCTCACTGTTACTTCCCAGAGCTGCAGATGAGCCGAGAATGCATATTCTCTCTCCCCAGGCTGTGTGATACTCTATATGAAATCCGATTGTCATGACCGTTGCGAAGGTTTAACCACATTTAGATGTTCCGCACGATGTGCAGATGAGACACCCTTCCTGATAAATAAGTGTTTCATTTCCGCAGTTGGGACACTTCTGTCCCTTAGCCTGTGTGCCGTTGGGCAGGTATTTTTTCAACGCGCGCTCAACACCCATTTTCCATGTGTTGATACTCTGGCTGTCAAGTTCAAGCCCACCGACGAGTTTGAGCACCTGATCAATAGGCATGCCATATCGGAGCACTCCGGAGATGAGCTTGGCATAGTTCCAGTACTCCGGATTGAATTTATCACTTAAGCCCTCGATAGTGGTTTTATAACCGCGCTTGTTGATAAACTGGAAATCATAACGTTTGTTTCCTTTTTCATCAACTGCCTTGATTATTTTGCCGTGTGTTACGCTCTTCGGGCAGAAAATGCCGTCTTCGTCATCTGCGAGACCGGTGAAAATCTCGTATGGCTTGTCATCAATAAGTCCCACGAAAGCAATCCACTTCTCCTTATTGTTCTGGAAGCGCACCACATCCGCTTCGAGCTCAATCGGACGTTTGGCTATATGGGCAGCGGGTGCATCAATTGCCGGGGTTGCATCCTTTTTCTTGGAGATGGAGACGAGTACACCGGAACGGCTGCCGTCACGATATACCGTGCATCCTTTGCAGCCGCTCTTCCATGCTTCCACATATAATTTATTGACGAGTTCTTCGGTGACATCAGCAGGAAGATTGATGGTGACAGAGATTGAATGGTCAACCCATTTTTGAACTCTACCCTGCATCCTCACTTTCTCAAGCCAGTCAACATCATTTGAAGTGGCTTTATAATAAGGTGATTTTGCAACCAGTTCGTCTATCTGCTCCTGAGTATAATCCTGTCTCACCTCTATGCCGTTGTTTTCCATCCAGGTTATGAATTTGGGATGATAAACTATGTATTCCTCGAAAGCATCACCGTTTTCATCCACAAAATCTATTCTACCGTCTGAATCTCCGGGGTTGATTTTTCTACGGCGTTTATATACAGGCATGAACACCGGCTCGATTCCGCTGGTCGTGCGGGTCATAAGGCTTGTAGTTCCGGTAGGTGCGATGGTGAGGCAAGCAATGTTTCTTCTACCGTATTTTTTCATATCCTCATAAAGCTCGGGATCAGCTTCTTTAATACGGTTGATGTATGGATTATTTTCTTCACGGACTGCATCATAAATCTGGAATGCGCCTCTCTGGCGTGCAAGTTCAACCGATTCGCGATATGCGGCGAGTGCGAGTGCCCGATGCACTTTCTCAGAAAAATCGGTTGCTTCAGGAGTTCCATATCTAAGTCCGAGAGCAGCAAGCATATCACCTTCACCGGTAGTGCCTACACCGGTTCTTCTTCCAAGAAGAGTTTTAGTGCGTATTTTCTGCCAAAGATTAAGCTCTGTTTGCTTAACCTCTCCTGTTTCCGGGTCAGATTCTACTTTGGCAATAATTTTGTCGATTTTCTCAGCTTCGAGATCGATTATATCGTCCATTATTCGCTGAGCCTTCCGTATGTGCTCTGCAAACAGCTTGAAGTCAAATTCAGCATCCGGTTTGAACGGGTTCTTGACATAGCTGTAAAGATTTACA
>JAIDQW010000026.1 GCA_029062075.1 Paramuribaculum sp. | reverse complement strand
CTGCCGGAGCGATGGGTATAGACGGCTGTATCATCAGGCAGACCGTAGTTAATCACATGCGTCAGGTCATCCACATCCAATCCACGGGCGGCAACATCGGTTGCCACAAGCAGAGTAATCACTCTGTCGCGGAATTTCTTCATAACAATATCACGCTGCTGCTGCGAAAGGTCACCATGAAGTGCATCAGCGTTGTAACCATCCTGAATCAGCTTGTCGGCGATTTCCTGAGTATCTCTTCTTGTACGGCAGAAAATAATGGCGTAAATATTTGGAGTGTCATCGGCAATTCGTTTTAGCGCAAGATATTTGTCGCGCGCGTTTACCATATAATAAACGTGCTTCACGTTTGCCGACCCCTCATTACGGTTGCCAACAACAAATTCCACCGGGGTGTGCATATATTTTTTGGCTATACGGGCTATTTCATTCGGCATTGTTGCCGAGAACATCAGCATCTTCCTCTCATCTGGCACATTTGCCAGAATAGCATCGATGGAGTCAAGAAATCCCATATTCAGCATCTCATCAGCCTCGTCAAGCACCACAGTGTGAACATCGCTCAAATCAACCACCCCCCTCTTAATCAGGTCTATCAATCTGCCGGGGGTAGCCACAATTATCTGAACTCCACCTTTAAGAGCGCGTATCTGACTCTCTATGCTTGAGCCGCCGTAAACAGGAAGCACCTTCACAGCAGGCATATATTTGGAGAAATCGGCAAGGTCGCTACCAATCTGAAGACAAAGTTCCCGGGTAGGAGACAGAATTAGAGCCTGCGGATGATTTATTTCCGGATTGATACGCTGTAGCACCGGCAGCCCGAAGGCAGCTGTTTTACCGGTACCAGTCTGGGCGAGAGCCACAACATCAGTATCCTCATTCAGCAGGTGGGGTATCACCTTTTCCTGAACTGGCATAGGATTTTCAAATCCCAGTTCTTCTATAGCGCGACGCAGATCTTCTCTGACGCCTAATTCTTCAAACGTTTTCATTTGCGATTTAATTAAGTTACAAAGATACAACAAACAGAATATGATTTATATCGGTATTTATCTTTTTTTTACAGTTAATTGCTAAATTCGCGACGGTTTCCACACCCCTCCCGGCAATAAGAGCCGGGTATCTGCGTTTAAACAATGTTGAAAGATATTTATTTGACACGCCGACGCGGAGCATGGTTGCTCCTTTTAGCCGCAGCTGCCGTTGTGGTGTTCTTTCTGTATTTTTCAAACAACCTTGTCAAAAATCTATCGGCGCAGGAGAGGGAAAGAATGGAAATCTGGGCGGATGCCACACGCCGGCTCGCTGAGGACTCCAAAGACAGTCAGGGAGCCGATGTTGATTTCATGCTGAGTGTGGTTGATGCGAATCACACAATTCCGATTCTCCTTGTTGACAGCGGAGACAATATTATTTTTTACCGCAACTTCACTCTGCCGGAACCGATTGACAGCATCGGATTTGCCCCACTCTCGCCGGTTAACGCCGATTATCTCAGCAAACAGCTTAGCCGCCTCAAAAAGAGCGGCAACAGGATAGACATCAGAATTGATTCGGTATCAGTACAGCATTTATATTACCACGACTCCATTGTCCTTCAGCGTCTCAGTTATTATCCTTATGTACAAACTCTCGTTATGCTCGCTTTTGTGGCTATGGTATATTTTGCTGTTACAGCTACCAAAAAAGCGGAACAAAACAAAGTGTGGATAGGTCTGACAAAAGAAACTGCCCATCAGCTTGGCACACCGATATCCTCACTCATGGCTTGGACCCAGATGCTTGCAACCGAGGGGATGGACAGTGCTTTTGTCTCGGAAATGGAGAAAGATGTCAACAGGCTTGCATCAATTGCTTCACGTTTCTCGAAAGTAGGTTCCAGACCTGAACTTGAACCGGAAAACATCAACTCCGTTGTCTCCAATTGCTGCGGCTATATGCGCACACGCATCTCAGGCTCGGTAGAAATGACAGTTGAACTGGAACTGGACGATGGTCAGATCGTCAACTGTGCGATCATCACAATCCTGACTGTTGAT
>JAIDQW010000259.1 GCA_029062075.1 Paramuribaculum sp. | reverse complement strand
GATTGGAACAGCTGATGGTCAACGTGCGTCTCAACACAGGGTTGAAAAGTTACGAAGATAAATATGTCACTTTTGCAGACGGGCATAAGGAGTATTACGAGACCCTGATATGGACAGCCGGTGTGAAAGGGGAACCGATGCCCGGATTACCGCAGGAACTTATCGGGCGAGGGAACAGAATTATCGTGGATGAATTCAATAGAGTGAAGGGTTATGAAGACTCACTGTTTGCTGTGGGTGATATTGCCTTGATGCAGACCGAGGATTATCCCAACGGGCACCCGCAGATGGCTCAGCCGGCCATTCAGCAATCTGCCAATCTGGCTAAAAATATGAATGCCGGCGAGTTCAAAATTCCTTTCAAATACCATGACAAGGGCTCAATGGCAACAATCGGAAAGAATAAAGCAGTGGCAGACCTTCCCAAATATTCATTCTCGGGATTTTTTGCATGGCTGACATGGTTATTCATACATCTCATCTCTATCTTGGGTATGCGTAATAAAATGAGCGTAATGGTCAATTGGTTCTGGAATTATCTCTTCTATTCCACCTCTCTCAGATTATTGTTGCGTCCAACTAAATATCCAATCCGAAAGCATTGGGGAGATTAAACCATAGGCGAATAGTGGAGTCATATATTAAATATAGAAATTCAAATTATGAAAAGAAGCGGATTGATAATTGCGATGAGTGCGGTGCTGATGTTGTCGACATTGTCCGGTTGCAATATCTATAATAAGGTTGTTGAAACAGCTAATAACACGGTTAGTAAGATTGGTAATATAGTTCATAAACCGGCAAAAGCTCAGACGGCAGAAAAAGTTACTCCCGTTGAAAAGAAGGTTGAGAAAAAGAAAGAGGAGGTTAAAAATACTGTAGTCGCTGAGAAATCCAAGGAGAAAGTTCAGGAGAAGATCAAGGAGAAGGAGAAGAGCGTGGAGCAGAATGTTGCTGAAATTAAGGATAAACAGTCTTCGGAAAAAGATGTTGCAGTTGAAGCGGTTATCCCATCAGACAGAGAGGAATTTACAGATGAGGTTGAGGAGAAGGCTTATACATCCGGACAGCTTGCCAAAGGTATCATCAAGGGTGATTGGGCAATTGAGATGGTGAACGGTAAGGGTGTTGTCGGTGAAGATGCGCCTTTCATTAAATTTGTGCCGGAGGAAGGAAGAATCTACGGTAACAACGGATGCAACGTAATAAATGGTGAATTCAAATATAATGTTGCGGACTCAACACTCACTTTCAGTAATCTTGCTTCGACGATGCGACTTTGCAATAAAGAGGGATTGACCGATTACGAGATTAACGCTGCGCTGGATCTTACTCGCTACTATGAATTGAAGATAGTGGGCGATGATTACTATATGTATCTCTTGGATGGAAGTCATCGGGAGGTGATGAGTCTGATGCATCAGAACTTCCAGTTCCTTAACGGTACTTGGAATGTCAGTGCTATCAATGGTGCCGAGGTAGATGAACCGGATATGCACCTTGTAGTCGATGTTGATGAGGGTAAGCTTCATGGTAACACCGGATGCAATATCTTGAACGGAAATATGGAG
>JAIDQW010000258.1 GCA_029062075.1 Paramuribaculum sp. | reverse complement strand
TCATGCTGGTGCTACGGTGCTGAAACCATGGATATGAATCCCTATTGGCCCAAAGCTGTCTGGGGATTTAACGGCACTGAAAGACCCGGAGCCGTTTATCTCGCTGCCGTTCTTGCTGCACATGCACAGAAAGGACTCCCCGCCTTCGGCATTTATGGTCATGATGTTCAGGACCTTGATGATAACACTGTACCTGCTGACGTTGCCGAAAAAATTCTCCGGTTCGCGAAGGCTGCTTTGGCGGTTGCTACTATGAGAGGCAAGTCATACCTTTCTATGGGTAGCGTGTCTATGGGCATTGCCGGTTCTATTGTCAATCCCGATTTCTTCCAGGAATATCTCGGTATGAGAAATGAATCTGTTGATTTGACTGAGATTATCCGTCGAATGACAGAGGGCATTTATGACAAGGAGGAATATGCGAAGGCACTCGCTTGGACAGAAAAATACTGCAAAGTCAAAGAAGGTAATGATATTGCAAATCATCCTGAAAAAATGAAAAACCGTGACCAGAAAGATGCTGACTGGGATTTCATTGTCAAGATGACTATTATCATGAGAGATCTCATGATAGGCAACCCCAAGCTTCTTGCACTCGGATTTAAGGAAGAAGCTATGGGACACAACGCTATTGCTGCCGGTTTCCAGGGACAGAGACAGTGGACCGACTTCTACCCCAACGGCGATTTTTCCGAAGCGCTCCTCAACACATCATTTGACTGGAACGGAATCAGGGAAGCGTTTGTAGTTGCTACTGAAAATGATGCATGCAATGGAGTGGCTATGCTTTTCGGACATCTTCTCACTAATCGTGCCCAGATTTTCTCCGATGTCCGCACTTACTGGAGTCCGGAAGCGGTGAAGAGAGTAACCGGTAGAGAACTTTCCGGAAGAGCACAGAATGGTATCATACACCTGATCAACTCTGGTGCTACTACCCTTGACGGTTCAGGACAGGCTCTCGAAAATGGTGAACCGGTTATGAAGGAACACTGGAATCTTACCCAAAAAGATGTTGAGGCATGCCTTGAGGCAACAACTTGGTATCCGGCTAACAGAGACTATTTCCGTGGTGGCGGTTTTTCAAGCAACTTCCTCTCTAAGGGCGGAATGCCTGTTACCATGAGCCGTCTCAATCTTGTCAAAGGTCTTGGACCCGTTTTGCAGATTGCGGAAGGTTGGACTGTGGAAATTGACCCGGAAATAAACCGTTTGCTTGACAAACGAACCGACCCCACTTGGCCTACAACCTGGTTCGTACCACGACTGATGCCTGATCGCGCACCTTTTAAGGATGTATATTCGGTTATGAATAACTGGGGAGCTAATCACGGAGCTATTTCATACGGCCACATTGGAGCCGACCTAATTACACTTGCATCTATCCTCAGAATTCCTGTTTGCATGCACAATGTCGAAGAAGAAAATATTTTCCGTCCTTCAGCTTGGAATGCATTCGGAATGGATAAGGAAGGTGCTGATTACAGAGCCTGCAAAAACTACGGTCCCATATATAAATAATGTGTGATGGCTACTAAAGAACAGATTGAAAAATTTGTCGGATACGCCCATAAAGTAGGGCAGGCAGGACTTACTATTTGCAGTAGTGGTAATTTATCATGGCGCATCGGTGACGAAGTACTGATTTCAGGTACAGGCTCATGGGTGCCTGAACTCACACCGGAGAAAGTTTCCGTTTGCAGACTCGCCGACGGCGAGATTCTCAATGGAGTTAAGCCCTCTATGGAAAGTGTTTTCCACATGGGAGTGATGCGTAAACGCCCGGAGGTCAACGTTGTCCTGCATTTCCAGTCCCCTTACGCTACTGCGGTAGCCTGCATGGAAAACCCGCCTGAAAATTTCAATTTTACTGCTGAGGTTCCGATACATGTTGGCAATCCGATACCTATGATTCCCTATTTCAGACCCGGTTCTCCGGAACTTGCAGAGCATGTGGTTGAACAGATGACTCACTGTAATTCCGTTATTCTTCGCAAACACGGGCAAGTGGTTTGTGGCGGTGATTTCAATCAGGCTTTTGAAAGAGCTATGTTCTTCGAAATGGCTTGCCGCATTGCCGTGCTGAACGGAAAAAATGTCAATCCGCTCACAGCGGCTGAGATTTCTGACCTCGACGTTTACATCAATGGTAAAAAATGAAAGATGCCTTTATAGCAGCAGATTTCGGTGGAAGCAGCGGTAGAATAATTGCCGGCTGCTTCACCGGTAATCGGCTGGAACTTAATGAGATTCACAGATTCAAGAATGGACCCGTCAGCATGGGTGGTTCTGTCTTCTGGGACTTCCCTTATCTGTTTGCCGAACTGAAAACCGGACTTCACAAAGCACTACTGCAAGGCTACAATATTTTAAGTATCGGCATTGACACATGGGGAGTTGATTTCGGTCTCATTGATAAGAACGGACAGCTTGTATCAAATCCCTTCTGCTACAGAGACCCCGCTACACAACCTTATCCTGATAGCTTTTTTGAAACGGTTGACAGGAAAGAGCACTACGCTGTCAATGGCACTCAGGTGATGCCCATAAACACATTGTTCAGGCTTATGGCTATTCGTGATAATTCGCCCTGGATGCTGGATGCGGCGGAGCACCTCCTCTTCACACCCGATCTATTTGCCTTCTACCTCACGGGGGTACCCGTAAATGAATATTGCATCGCATCTACCTCTGAGTTACTTGATGCTACTACACGCTCCTGGGATACGGAACTTATTGAAAGCTGTGGTTTCCCAACCCGTATTTTCGGCAAAATTGTTCCGCCGGGCACTGTTACCGGATACCTTACACCTGAAATTATGGCTGAAATCGGCGCACAGGGAAAAATCCCTGTTGTAGCGGTTGCCTCTCATGACACCGCAAGTGCTGTGTTCGCTGTTAACCGCGGAGATTCTAACGAGGCATTTCTAAGTTCCGGAACATGGTCGCTTCTCGGTGCGTTGATTAGCAATCCGGTCCTTACAGAAAAAGCTATGGTTGCAGGATTCACCAATGAAGGTGCAGCCGACTATAACATCCGCTTCCTCCAGAACATAACCGGACTTTGGATTCTGCAGCGCCTCGTTCTGCAATGGGAAAAAGAAGGTATATTCCCGGGATATGACCAACTGATTTCAGAAGCATTCAAGAGCAATTGCAAAGCTGTAATTAATGTCGATTCACCTGAATTTTCCAATCCCTCGGATATGCAGAGTGCCATAGTTGCCCACTGCAAGAATAACGGATTGGACGTACCCCATACACAGGCTGATTTCATGATGACCGTTTGCCGCTCGCTCGCAAACAGATACAAACAAGGGATTGAAGCACTGAATTCACTCCTCCCCTCACCGGCAAAAAAACTTGTTATTATGGGAGGAGGCTCAAAAAACCGCCTTCTTACTGAACTTACAGCTCAAATAACGGGGCTCGAAGTGATTACCGGACCGGTCGAAGCTACAGCTATAGGAAATATCCTTATGCAGGCTAAAACACACGGTCTTGACATTACAAATATATCCCTCAACTAACAATCCCCTTTACTAACACCATGAATTCCATTGACAAGCCCATTAAAGAAAAAAAGGCACCGCTCGTTGAAAAGAAATATATTGTAACATTCATTCTCATTACATCGCTTTTCGCCTTATGGGGATTTGCAAACGACATTACCAATCCAATGGTCGCCGCTTTTCAGACTGTAATGGAATTATCAGCCGCTAAAGCTTCACTCATTCAGTTCGCTTTCTACGGAGGATACGCGACTATGGCTATTCCCGCGGCACTGTTTATACGGAAATACAGCTACAAAAAAGGTATTTTACTCGGGCTTGCACTATATGCCATCGGAGCATTTATGTTTATCCCGGCGGCTAACCTTGAAAATTTCTCATTCTTCTGCATTTCACTTTACGTATTGACTTTCGGACTCGCCTTCCTTGAGACAACGGCAAATCCTTTCATCCTTTCACTCGGATCCAAGGAAACTTCTACCCGACGACTCAATTTTGCTCAGGCGTTTAATCCGCTCGGTTCACTCTGCGGCATGGCGGTAGCCTCACTGATTGTGCTCCCGAACCTCATCTCCGATGTTAGAAACGCTGCCGGCGAAATCATTTTCCCGACACTGGATGCTGCTGAAAAAGCGCAGATCAGAGTTCACGACCTTGCAGTTATCAGAGACCCCTATGTTGCTATAGGCATTGTGGTTGTGGCTATGCTCGTATTGATTGCTTTAGTCAAAATGCCTCAAATCCATGAGAATAAAGGAGCCGCGAAAACATCAGGTACGTTGAAAAGGCTCTTCGCCAACAAAGAATATCGTGAGGGTGTCGTAACCCAGATGTTCTATGTCGCTGCCCAGATTATGACCTGGACATTCATCATTCAGTATGCCGACAATCTCGGAATTTCAAAAGCTATCGCGCAGACATATAACATTGTGGCTATGGTACTGTTCCTCTGCTTCAGATTTGGTGGCACTATGCTGATGCACTATATCAGTCCGGCTAAGATTCTTGCTGCTTTCGGTGTTTTAGCTGCGCTGTGCACTCTCGGAGCAATCTGCATCGTAGGCTATCCCGGACTGATATGTCTCGTTGCCGTCAGCGCATTCATGTCTATAATGTTCCCGAGCATATATGGTATAGCTCTTGAAAAAGTGAAAACCGAGGATACCTCACTGGGAGCTGCTTTTCTCGTTATGGCTATTGTGGGAGGAGCCCTTATGCCTCCGATGCAGGGAATGATTATAGATTGCGGTACTGTCGGCTCACTTCCCGCTGTCAATTTCTCATTCATCATGCCTCTGTTCTGTTTCATTATCATCACGGTTTACAGTATTCGTTGCATTCGCCGCTTCTGAAAAAATTGCTACCTTTGCAATCAAGTGGTGATTAAATATCTTGCCGCTGATATTTTTAATGAACAGAACACTTAAAATATTACGCATCGCTGTTTCACTGCTTGTGTTCCTTACAATTACGGCAGCCCTCACAGCCTTGCCGTTAACTGTTTATCCGCTCGCGCAATGGATTGAAAAAATTCAGTTTTTGCCTGCTGTCATTTTATTCAATCTCGTAATATTTGTAGGGTGGCTTATTATTACCCTGATATTCGGCAGGATATACTGTTCATCTGTCTGCCCGGCTGGTACACTTATGGACATCTGCTCAAGAGTGAGAATGAGTGTTTCACCAGGAATTTTCAGATTCAGCAAACCCAATTCCCGTATAAGATATACTACACTTTTTGTCGTGATGATATGCCTCATGGCAGGGTACCTCGCAATTCCAACGATTGTTGCGCCTTATTCTGCATTTTGCCGCTTTTGCTGTGACATTTTCTCACCTGTCTATTCATTTGTTACCGGCAGTGATAATACACCCGGAATGGCTTGGTGGAACAATATTGTTGCTAAAGCCATGACCGGTTGGGCTTCCACTTCAATTGCTGTTATTTCGCTTGCTTTACTGATAATTCTGGCAGCTTCAAAGGGCAGAATACTGTGCAACACGGTTTGTCCCGTCGGCACCACTCTCGGATTTATCAGCCGCTTTTCCATATTTCAATTTGATATCGACACCGATAAGTGCACTAACTGCCGAAAATGCGAGTACGTCTGCAAGTGTTCATGCATTGACCTTAACGACCATGTTGTTGACGGTAGCAGGTGTGTCAATTGCTTTAACTGCGTCAATGTTTGCCCTGACGATGCTATAAGATACACATTCAGGCGTAAGCAGCTTTCCATTCCTATGATGCAGAGTGTCAAACCGGCAATACCTGAACCCACACTCGAAAACACTGCGCAGCATCACAGCTG
>JAIDQW010000257.1 GCA_029062075.1 Paramuribaculum sp. | reverse complement strand
CATCATTGATTTTGTGCTAAACTAAAGCATTTTTTTGGCTGGATTATTTGTAATTTATCTCTCTCTAATATAACTTTGATGTTGGCAGCAAACAATATTGATTTTAGAATGGCACAGGAGCAAATAAACAGGAAAACAGGTGAATTGGAGCAAAGCAATAATGTGGCAGTTATAGGCATATCGCGTCACAGACTTATCACGGAAGGAACCGGACCTTGGGAACCGGAATATCAATATTCGGAATTTTTTTTCAAGGAGTGTGCAGTAGCCGGATTGTCTTATCATCTCGAAAATGATGATGAGCTTTGGAATGAATTGGAATTGGGAACGAAGTTGGCTTTGGTTCGTGACCGCAATAATAAATATGACCGTAATGCCGTAGCAGTAGCATTGGCGGGTGATTATGGCGGTGATCCTGACGATTTTGATTTTGACTTTATTCTCGGTTATATCCCCAAGAATGAGAATGCCGAGCTTGCTGCTATGCTTGATGCCGGATATGCAGGCAGGTTTTCAGCCAAGATAACAACCCTGAATAAATATGGAAATTACAACGAGCGCATTCGCATAACAATATTTGTCAGGAGTCTTGAAAAGGAGTTCGTGCGTCCTGATCTATTGCGAGCGCAATCCGTTTCCTTATTGGAACTGAGGGAGATGGTGAAAGAATTAAATGAAAAAGGTATAGCTTATTTCAGTTGGGGTGGCTATCAGCTCATGGAATGGCAACGGCTTGATGAGGGTGAAAAGGTAGTAATAGTTTATCGAGATGAGGATTCAGAGATATTATATCTATTGAGAGTCCTCGCGGTAGGTGAAGATTGTTTAAGGTATGTAAAGGATCCTGATTTAATTCATAGTTGCGATGATTGCATACCATACGTACTAACAAATATAATGGGACCGGTCAGTATAAATAAATCTGATTGGCATTTTCTAACAGGAGTAGATTTGGATGTTTTTTCAGCTACTGACTATCTCTCAAGTAATCTTTCAGCGGGATTCAAAGGGATTTTCAAGCGGCAACTCCTTGAAACTCTCAACCGCGATAATATGGATATGAATCCAAGTATAGATGAATAAACTAATTAAATAATTATGGAAGAAACAACAATATCCGTTCAGGGTAAGGGCGCTATTCATGTAGTACCTGATGTTACCCGTCTCGAAGTGACTATAGAGCAATGGTTTTCAGACTATGGAAAAGCATTTGCACAGGCAAAGGAGAATTCATCGTGGATGGTAAAGATTCTCGAATACAATAAAAAACCTGGTAAACTTGCAAAAACTGTAAAATTCAATATTGAAGATTATACCGAAAACGAATTCACAGATAGCGGTAAGTTTATCGGGAAGCGAAAGAAAGGCTATATGCTTGAGCAGGAAATAAAAGTGGATTTACCGATTGATAATAATCTTGTGAACTGCATTGTGCGTGGCATAGGTAAATTTATACCATCAGCCCAGATTAATATAGGCTATACCCTTCAGGATGAACGTCCAAGTCAGTTAAAGATGCTTGCCCGTGCAGTGAGTGATGCAAAAGATAAAGCAAAAATCATGGCGGAAGCAGCAGGGTGTGAACTCGGAAAAGTAAAAAAGATAGATTATCACTATCAGAACATACATGTTATGTCACAGGCGAGATACATTCACTCGAATGCCGAGGCTAAAACTTCGACTCCCGGTTCACTGGACATAACTCCGGATGACCTTGTGATTTCTGACACAGTGGATGTAACCTTTGAACTCCTCAATCCATAACTTCCACGCCCTTATAG
>JAIDQW010000256.1 GCA_029062075.1 Paramuribaculum sp. | reverse complement strand
ACTTTACCGTTTACAATCCATTCATACTGCACGTCACTGATGCGGTTGGCTTCGCCATGAAGAGTGATGGGAGTGCCAACGGGAGTGCGGAATCCATATTCAGGCTCATCAATAGCCACGTCAAGAACAGGCACGTTAACCTTGATTTCAATATCGTCGGTAACAAATTTTCCGTTTACATCAAGAACCTTGAATGTCACTTTTTGGACACCCTCTTTGAGAGCCCTGAATACATAGTAATGCTCTTTTGACACTCGTTTGTCGTCAATAAGCCATTCAACCTCATAGTACTCGCGACAGAACACGTTACCTCGAAGCACGAGTGAATCAAGATATTCAATTTCAGGTTCACGGTCACCGACAACCGATATGGATGCATCGAGCTCTCCACGTGCCACGAGGACATTTGCTGCATCGGTCGCAGTGCCGTTCTCAGCTATTACAGTAAGTTTTACGGTGTTGTTTCCCGGTTCTTTACCCTCAAAATGGAGTACACGATCAGTTGATACTTTGATTCCGTTCACACTCCATTGATAAGTGGCGCCGGTTTCGGCATTTTTCACGTCAGCCGAAATGTCGACCGATTCACCAAGGGCTATCGACAGCCCCGCCTCAGGGAGCTGAATTGTCACTTCGGGAGGCAATATATATTCCGTCTCCTTACATGACGTCAGATTCATCACTGCGAGATACATCAGCAAAAATCCCGCCAATTTAAAAATTTTACTCATGTGATAATTAACAAATGAGGGTTTATTATAGTCCCACTCCATGCAGCCTGTCAATGACAGGCTGCACAGAATAAGACGGCAGAAAATATAATTATAACTTTAACATGCTTATTCATTTCCCGACGAGCTTCAAATCTTCAAACCCGAATACTTCCGTTGAAACTTCGCCAAGCCAACCGGCCTTACTGTTTACTCCTGTTTGAACCTTGATAAAATCAATGTATTTCAGGTTAATATGTTCACCATTACAAAACATGGCGTTCTTAATAAGGAATCCGTTACGCTGACCTTCACCGCCTCCGCTGTCATTGCTCGATAGTACGTCACTGCCCATATTGTCCGCATACCCCCAGTCAAAGCAGTTGTTGTCCCACATACCGGTCTCACTGTTCTGAGTGGTTCGTGCCTTAAGTCTTGTTCCACGCAATGTATAGCTGTCCTCAGTTATCCAAGCCGGATAATAGTAATCCTGACGATGGAATGCAGCAAGGTAATCTATGGCACCGCTTTGTCCGAGACAATCTGTCCACTGAACACTCATTTTAGGTGCCGACGGACGGTAATATGTTACTGCATAATCCTGAATCGTCTCCGTTTTCCCGGTTTCAGAACCTCGCAGTTCATACCACTCGTCATCGGGCAGACCGTTGCCGTTCACATCCTGGCTGACATAGACGATTCCCGGCTCGCTTGAACCGCCGTTTCCGGTTGCGAGATTGAAATAGGCATTAGCCTGAATTGAAAAATCATAC
>JAIDQW010000255.1 GCA_029062075.1 Paramuribaculum sp. | reverse complement strand
ATGAAGTTGTACTGGGTGGATGCTTTCTCAACAGCCGTTACCGTTGAGGCACCACGGCTAAGAAGCTCAAGAGTTATGGCGCCGGTGCCTGCAAACAGGTCAAGTGCATCAATCCCCTCGATATCAATGAGATTTTCAATGACATTGAAGATGTTTTCGCGCGCAAAATCGGTTGTAGGCCTTGCTGTTATGTTGGTCGGCACATCAAATCGGCGTCTGCCGAATTTTCCTCTTATAATCCGCATGACAAAAATGCTGTTAAGGGTTGGGTGAGTGTGGTGGTGTCTTTCCCGAAACGTGCAAGAGTGTGGGGGAGAGTGCTCCGCTTCGGTGCACAAATATATTTGGTCAGATACTCCTCGGTAAGGTCGGCTTCCTCTGAATTGCCGGCTAACACAACCGGCAGATTTTCAACCGGCAGATTCTTACTTACCGCAGAAATGAAGTAGGTGGCATCTTCCGCGCAGGCGCAACTGAATATGTTGGCAAACAGCAGATTGCCGGTGTCGAAGGCGGTTATCAACACTTTACCTCTCTCAACTGCGGCAAAAATCGCGGTTTCCTCAGCAGGATAGGCAATCAGCGGAGCAAGGCTGTGGGCTATCCGCACATTGAAAAAGGTCCTCCTTATAAACCCGGCAAGAGAGCTGTCTATAGCAAAGGCTATGGAGCAGTTAGGTGAGGGCGCACACATTTCGGCAGTCTTACCTTCTGTATCAATAAATGCGGCGGTGAGAATCTGCGCCGCATCGGCATATTGTGCGGTTTCAGCAGGAACGATGCTGAAATCAGTTGTGGTTATCAGCACATCTATGCGCGCGAAATCGCTCAGCAAAAGCGGGTTGGCATACACAGCCTCTTGCACCGCCTTGTCAAGCGAGGGTGCATCAGGATTCAGCAGTATTGTTCTGTGAATAAGCCGCTCGGTTTCAACCGGAGGAAAGAGCGCCACATCAAGCCGGCTCTCATCCATCTCTATAACGCACCTCCACAGTTCGGGCTGCGGAATCATGTCTTTTGATAATATCTCCTGCTCCATGACTGCAAAAATAGTAAAACTAAGAGTTTTTACCAGATTCTTGATATTCCTCCCACACCAGAGTAGCGAGATATTTCTCGCTCCGGCAATGAAGGTCTGCAATACCCTCTTCAATCATTTCTGATGTAGAAGAGTTGTAAAATATATCTGTGGCTTCATTTATTGATAAGTTGAAAAGCTCTGAAATATAAGATATTATTTTTGAAATCTTTTCAGCCAGTAAAACCGTTTTACTCTCTTCTGTCATATTTTTAAACTTTCAATATGTGTTAAGCATAAATCAATCATTCTTTGTGACCTTATACATATCTGGTTATTGGGCTTCTCAAATTTTAGTAGTCCAAGAGCTGTCTCAACTGAAATTTCCCCATTAAAATATCTGTCAAGTGTCAGTATAACTTTATCGTTAGCAATACCTCCAATTACCATATCATAATCAGTATCGTCAAGACCGGCTCTGCATTTAGACACAAAAAGAAGCCAATCCTCGTCGTAAGAATTAAATATCTTAACTTTCCAATCGTTGGGCTCGTATTGAAGAATAAATGTATTCAGCCAAGCATCCTTGCCTCTTCTCACGAAGCGTTCTCCATACCGGACTGCCTGATCTTTAAGTGTTGTTAGATAAAATCCTTTGCCAAAATCAAGAAAATCACGTGAACGGTTGGTAAGAGGTGATTTTATCACAATATTTGAAGAGTGATATAGTTTCATTTTGCCAAAACTCCTTTTTCTTTCATATAGGCTATCAGATCCTCCATCAGATAGCGTGACCCGAATGTGTGGAGCACATCATACGATGGTATCAGATAGCCATATAATATTCCCGAAGCCTTCAATCGGTTATAAATATCCTTCTGACTTAACCCAAGTTGCTGGGAAAGTTTGCTGATACAATAGGTTACAAATGAAAGAACATCTTTATTCATATTGACTGATTTGATAATATCTCCTGCTCCATGACTGCAAAAATAGTAAAAAAGAATAAGTGTTCAGGCAGATAAGCTTATCGAAAAAATCATTATCTTTGGGCATTCAACTTTATTAATACCTAAAAAGACATGTTACAGCAAGAAGACCTCCTCACTCTTGAGGCAAAAGGCATTACCGAGCAGCAGCTGAACGCTATGCTTGACCGGTTTGCAAAAGGATTTCCCTATCTCACGATTGTTGATGCAGCGCGCCCGGGAAAGGGCATAACTGTTCTGACACCCGCTCAGGAGGAGCAGGCAAGATTGCGCTGGCGCAGATATCTTGCCGATGGCGGTACTGTGTGCAAGTTTGTGCCTGCAAGCGGAGCGGCTTCGCGAATGTTCAAGGCGCTTTTTGAGTTTGTTGACGGTGACGCTGAAGTTGCTGCTCCCGATTCTCCTGTGGGACAACTTCTTGATGCATTCAATTCGCTGCCGTTTGCCAAAGAGCTGGATGCAGTTTGCAAAAAACTCTATAACACTTCTGCCGCTGACCTGATTGCTGCAAAGCAGCACAAACAGGTGATTGCCGCACTGATCAAGCCGGAGGGCATGAACTATGGCGGTCTTCCCAAAGGTCTTCTCAAATTCCACTCTTATGCCGACGGTAGCCGCACTCCTTTGGAGGAGCAACTAACCGAAGGAGCACAGACCGCTGCAACCGGGGGAGTTGTCAATCTACATTTCACAGTGTCTTCAAACCATCGCAAACTCTTCGAGGAGAAACTTGCAGAGGTTATCGGCGATACAGAGAAACGCACCGGAGTGAAGTTTAATGTAAGTCTCAGCGAGCAGAAGCCGAGCACCGACACTGTTGCTGCCAACCCGGATAATACTCCTTTCCGCGAGGATGGCAAGCTGCTTTTCCGTCCCGGCGGTCATGGAGCGCTTATAGACAATCTCAACGATATGGAGGCGGCTGTGGTATTCATCAAGAATATAGACAATGTGGTGCCGGACAGCCGTCGCGAGCCTACAGTTAAATATAAGGAGGTGATTGCCGGATATATGATGGAGCTTCACGATACCATCAATACTTACCTCGACCTGCTTTCCAAGGGTGATTACAATGAGGCAAAGCTTGACGAAATATTTGTGTTTATGCGTGATAAGCTTGGTTTGCGCGACCCGAATTTCACCAAAATGGATGTGACACATCGCGCGGTGTACCTCCACGACAAGCTTGACCGACCCCTGAGAGTGTGCGGCATGGTGCGCAATGAGGGTGAACCCGGCGGAGGACCTTTCATAGCTGTCAATCCGGACGGTTCTGCTTCGCTTCAGATTCTTGAAAGCCACCAGATTGATCCTGCTAACGAGGAGTATGTGGCTAAGATGAAGAGCGCGACACACTTTAATCCTGTTGACCTGGTTTGCTACATTAAGGACCGTCATGGCAAGAAGTATAATCTGCTTGCTCACACCGATCCTGCAACCGGTTTCATCTCATCTAAATCAAGTCACGGCAAGGAGCTTAAGGCACTTGAGCTGCCGGGCCTCTGGAACGGTGCGATGAGCGACTGGAATACAGCCTTTGTGGAGGTGCCTGTTGAAACATTCAACCCCGTCAAGACAGTAAACGACCTTCTGCGTCCCGCACATCAGGGATAAGAAATCAGGACATACTAAGTCGGGCCCCGTAAAAACCGTTGCGGGGCTCGATGCGTTATACCTGTAAATAATACACAGATATGAACCGAAAGGATGAAATAAGAAGGATATGGACAGAGTGTTTTGATGACTCCCGCGAGTTTGTCGAGATGTTCTTCAGCCGGGTTTACAGGGAGAGCGATGCCCTTACTCTGGAAAAGGGTGGCAAGATTGTGAGCAGTATGCTATTGCAGCCTTACACCATGAAGTTTCAGGGCACAGAGGTAACGACCGGATATATTTGCGGTGCAGCAACACGCCGTGCCGCCAGAGGAAACGGCTATATGAGCGAACTCATGGTTGAGGCACTCAACACCGCACTCAACAAGGGGTATATGACCTGTTCCCTTATTCCGGCTCACGATTGGCTGTATTTCTACTACGACCGATTCGATTTCTCCACCGTTTATTATTATGATCCGCAGAGATTTACATCTCTTCATGCTTTTACTCCTAACGGGCGATACACCCGTGTGGAAGACCCTTATCTGCCGGAGGTGTTCGATGCGTTTCATGCTTTTGAAATGGGCCGTCGCTGCACCATTCTTCACTCGCAGCGCGATTTCCTGAACATTATCGATGATCTGTCACACGACGGGGGCATTTTTGTGGCTCTAATGGATGACACCGGTTCCATTGCCGCCATAGGGTTTGCCGCTCCGGCGGACGGCAGACTGCTGGTGAAAGACCTGCTCGGTGACAGTGAGGACGCCCGCGAAGCTGTGCTCTCTGTGATGAGAAATGAGTTTCCCGACACTCCTGTGAGTGTTTACAGCCCTGCCGGAGATAACGGCAGGAAGCCTTATAGCCGCGGAATGGCGAGAATAGTAAATGCGCCCCTGTGTCTTGGGGTCATAGCAGCTGCTAATCCGGCACTCAGAACCAGGATTAGAATTACCGACAAGCTTTTGCCTCACAATTCACATACATATATTATTAAGGAGGGGAATTGTGTTATTGATGATTCTTACACCGGAAAGCTCGATTTTGATGTTAATGCCGATACATTTAATAAGATTGTGTTCAGTGGTGAAAAAATCGGCAACGTGCTCGAATTTCCAAGCGAGCGTCCATACATGAGCCTTATGCTGGACTGATAGCATTCTCTCTCCTCCGAATTTTCCGAAGATTCAGAAATCTCCTAACCGCATAGCAGACTATAAAAACAAAATACGGCGCGTTGAATCCTAAGAAATCACCACGCCGTAAAAAAAATACTTTACTTAATCTTATTTCTTGTCAGCTTTTGCTGAGGGTGCGCCCTTGCGGTCGCCGCGTTTGCCGTCTTTACCACCCTTGCGGAAATCGGATTTCATATCTTTGCCGCCTTTGCGGTCACCTCTCTTCATGTCCTTGCCGCCGTGTTTGCCGGCTGAAATATAATTGTTTTCAAGAAACTGAACGTACTGCTCAGGGGTGAGGATGGTCTTGAGATTGGCAAGATAATCCTTGCGGGCATTGTCGCGCTGATTGCGGACTTCCATCTTTCTATCCTTGCGGGCTTTCATCTGGCTCTCCTTGAGGTCTTTGATTTTAGCCTTCTGCGCATCGGTGAGGTTGAGGTTTTCAAACATGCAGGGACCCTGCTTTGCTTTGTCACACTTTTTCATCATGCAGGTAGAATCTTTTGCGGCTCCTTTAGCTTTGGGATTCTGTGCTGACACTGCGGTTGCAGATAGTATTAATGCTGATGCTGCTACAAAAATTGCTTTAATATTCATATTGTATAGTTTTTGTAATGTTTGTTGTATGTTACTTTTTTCAGACGTCTGAAGTAATGACAAGTACTCGCTGTCAAAGTTTAACCCTCAGTCATCACTTTAATTAATTTTTAGCCATCTACATATTTTTTTTATTATAAAACCTTACGTATGTGCAAATAAATGCTATCTTTGCACATATAACCCCTTAAACTCTACCGAAATGAAAAAACATAATTTCTATGCAGGTCCCTCTATTCTCAGCCAATACACTATAAAGAATACAGCCGATGCTATTATTGACTTTGCCGGCACCGGGTTGTCGATACTTGAAGTGTCTCACCGTAGCAAAGAGTTCGTGGCGGTGATTGAAGAAGCCCGTCAGCTTGTCAAGGAGCTGCTTGATGTGCCTCAGGGCTATTCAGTGCTTTTTCTCGGTGGAGGAGCCAGCCTTCAGTTCTGCATGGCTCCGTTTAATCTGCTCCGCACCAAGGCGGCTTATCTTGAAACAGGCACATGGGCTGTTAACGCTATCAAAGAGGCTAAAATTTTCGGTGAAGTGGATGTGGTTGCGTCTTCAAAGGATGCAAACTTCACTTTTATTCCAAAGAATTATTCAGTGCCTGCCGATGCAGACTATTTCCATTTTACCACAAACAATACTATTTACGGAACAGAAATTCGCAAAGATCCTGATGTAGCGGTACCTCTGGTAGCGGATATGTCAAGCGATATCTTCTCACGACCCGTGGATGTGGCTAAATATGACCTTATTTATGCAGGAGCTCAGAAAAATCTCGCTCCCGCAGGTGTTACAATAGCTATTGTGCGTGAGGATGCGCTCGGCAAGGTGGATCGTCTCATCCCCACCATGCTTGATTACCGAACTCACATCAAGAAAGATTCCATGTTCAATACCCCTCCCGTGCTTCCAATTTTCTCTGCACTTCAGACTCTGCGCTACTACAAGCAGCTCGGAGGCGTTGAGGCACTTGAAAAAATGGACCTTGCAAAGGCGGAGGTGTTATACGAAGCTATTGACTCATCGAAAATGTTTGTCGGCACCGTTACCGACCCGGAGGACCGCTCTATCATGAATGTTACTTTCGT
Organism: Paramuribaculum sp.; assembly: GCA_029062075.1. Taxonomy (GTDB): domain Bacteria; phylum Bacteroidota; class Bacteroidia; order Bacteroidales; family Muribaculaceae; genus Paramuribaculum. The sequence continues at coordinate 451 of JAIDQW010000255.1, read as the reverse complement.
TATGAAACCGGAATACAAGGAGCTTGAGAAAGATTTCATTGACTTTGCGGCTACGAAAGGCATCGTTGGAATCAAAGGTCACCGCAGCGTTGGCGGATTCCGTGCTTCGCTCTACAACGCTCTACCGATGGAGAGCGTCAAGGTGCTCACCGGGGCGATGAAGGAATTTGAAGAAAAACACTAAATTGACACTGCCATGAAAGTACTCGTTGCTACAGAAAAACCTTTTGCTGCTACAGCTGTAAACTCAATCCGCTCTGTGGTTGAAAATGCAGGTTACACGCTTGCTTTACTTGAAAAGTACACCGATAAGGCGCAGCTCATTGAGGCGGTCGCTGATGCTGATGCACTCATTGTGCGCAGTGACAAGGTGGATGCTCAGGTTATCGCTGCCGCTCCAAAACTCAAAGTGATTGTACGCGCCGGAGCGGGATATGACAACATTGATCTT
>JAIDQW010000254.1 GCA_029062075.1 Paramuribaculum sp. | reverse complement strand
GGCTTGATTGTTTCGCTTTCTATAGAGTAGGGGAAATCAGTAACTTTCTCTCCATTAATCTCGTATGCTACACAAGCTTTTATTTCATCAAAACCGTCAAGCACATCGCTCTTCATCATGATGAGTTTTGTTACACCGTCAACCATGATTGCATATTTAAGCGCAACGAGATCAATCCATCCGCACCTGCGTTCTCTTCCTGTAACAGCTCCGTACTCGTGACCGAGGTCTCTGATTTTTTTACCGGTTTCGTCAAATAGTTCGGTTGGGAACGGACCGCTGCCTACTCGTGTGCAATAAGCTTTGAAGATTCCATAAACATTTCCAATTTTATTCGGTGCAACTCCAAGACCGGTGCATGCGCCGGCGGTAATTGTGTTTGAGGAAGTTACAAAAGGATATGAGCCGAAGTCAACATCAAGCAGAGTGCCCTGTGCACCTTCACACAGCACTTTTTTGCCATCCTTAAGAGCGCGGTTGATAACAAACTCACTGTCAACAATATCGTATGTTTTAAGATATTCAACTGCATCAAGCCATTTGGCTTCTGCTTCAGCTATCTCAGGGGTTTCTCCCATAGCTTTCAGAGTTGCGAGATGCTTGTTTTTTGCAGCCTCATAACGCACTAAGAAATCAGGTGCGAGAGCATCTCCCAATCTGAGTCCGTTTCTGCTTATCTTGTCGGTATAAGTGGGGCCGATACCTTTGCCGGTAGTTCCGATTTTAGCTCCACCTTTAGCTTTTTCATTTGCAGCATCAAGAAGTCTGTGGGTAGGTAAAATCAGATGAACTTTTTTGGAAATTCTCAGGAGCGAACGGATATCGACACCTGATTTTTCCAATGCTTCTGCTTCTTCTCTGAACAGTACAGGGTCAAGCACTACTCCGTTACCAATTATATTTGTTCTGCCTTTCTGGAAAATGCCTGAAGGAATTGAGCGTAAAACATATTTCTTGCCTTCAAACTCAAGGGTATGTCCAGCATTGGGACCACCTTGAAAGCGAGCCACCAAATCATATTTAGGTGTTAGAACGTCAACTACTTTACCTTTACCTTCGTCGCCCCACTGGAGCCCTAATAACACATCGACTTTCATAATCACTTGTGCTGTTTTTTTACAGTATTTTTAATTGTTTTAGACGATTTATCGGCAGATGCGCGATTTTTTTTCGAACATCTTGAACACACACCATAAATATATAAGTCAGTGTATGCCGGACGGAATGTGCCGAACCGAAGCGAGGAGAGGGTTGAATCAAGAGCTGAATCTTTAATTTCACGCACCTTGCCGCATCGGGTGCAAACAAGGTGATGATGATTGGTTAGACCGGTGATTTTTTCGTATTGCGCCGGCTGCCGCCCGAATGTACGGCGTCTCACGAGGGTAGCCTCGGTGAGATGCTCAAGGGTATTGTACACAGTGGTGCAGCTTACATGATAACCTTCGGCATGGAGAGAGGCATGAAGCGATTCAACAGAAAAATGGTCGTTAAGATCGAAAACTTTCTCCAATATGGCATAGCGTTCAGGAGTCTTACGCAATTTGTGTTGCGTAAGATACTTAGTAAAAGCTGCCATTGCGGCTGTTTTAACCTTGTCATCGCTCATTGCACACAAAGTTATACATTCCGCCGGATTTCCCAAAATTATTTGATGTTTTCGCGAACTCTTTCCAGGTATAATTTCATCGCTTCAGAGTCATGCTTTTCCACAATGTCTTTTAATAAGGTTAGTTTGGCTGTGATTTGTTCAAGCTGATCCGGAGTGTTGGGATTAAATAGGATTTCGCTAAGAAGAAAATCATCTTCACTCATCAGCCCTTTGGCAATTTTCATGTGACGCTTGAAAGTTGTGCCTGGAGCATCCTGATGTTTCATCACGGAAGCAAATACAAGCGTTGAAGCGAACGGCACCGAGAGAGAGTAAGCGATAGTGAGGTCATGCTCCTTGAAAGTGTATTCCTCAATGTGAAGACCGAGTTTTGAATATAAATCTTTGAAAAAGACTTTTCCAAGACAATCTCCTTCACTTATTATTATGGCATTTTCATCAGCGAGATTACTGAGAGATGCAAAAGTTGGACCGAACATCGGATGAGTGCTCACAAACGGATGACCACATTCCGCATAAAATTCCGGCAAACCGTTTTTTACGGAAGCGATATCTGAAATAATACAATTTGGGCTTAAGTGAGGGAGCACTGATTTGAATGCATCAATAGTGAATTTAACAGTTGCTGCATTGATAACGAGTTCGGGGTTAAACTTATCTACCTCGTCAAGCGATTCAAAACGTAGTGTATGATATGTGAAACGAAGCTTTTCGGGATATGGGTCATAAACAGCCACCTCATGGTCAAATGAAAGGAGGTCGCTGAAAAATGAGCCCATTTTCCCGGCTCCAAGAATAAGTATTCTCATTATTTTTTAATCCTGTCGTTAAGCACTTCAATTTGCTGGCGCACTGATTCATCATGAATTGCAAGAAGAATGGTTTTAAGGAATTCGGCACCTAATCCCATCTCTTCGCCGAGTTTAACTCGGGTACGCATCACATCGTTGTATCGGTTAGCTTGAACCACACTCATTCGGTGTTCCTTTTTATACTGTCCGATTTCGCGGGAAATTCTCATACGGTTACTCAGAATCTCAAGCAGGTCATTATCTACTTTGTCAATTTGTTGACGCAGGAGTGTGAGATTTTCAGTACTCTGTTTGGAGTCACGAACAACAAGTGTGTTAAGAATAAAATTGAGTATTTCCGGTGTTACCTGCTGAGAAGCGTCACTCCACGCTTTGTCGGGATCGCAATGACTCTCGACGATAAGACCGTTGAATCCCATATCAAGCGCTTCCTGGCACAGAGGAGCTATGAGTTCACGCTTTCCACCAATATGAGATGGGTCGCAGATAATCGGGAGATTGGGAAATCTCAAGCGTAATTCAATTGGTATATGCCAGTTGGGCATATTTCTGTATAAG
>JAIDQW010000253.1 GCA_029062075.1 Paramuribaculum sp. | reverse complement strand
GGCTTAGGACACGCAAAAGGATAAAGGAAATAGAAGATATAGAAAAGAAGCTAAACAAACGTAACTAAAAACACAATGGAGAATATTGACACCGCGATACACCAGCAGCTAAAAGAGTACGCGCAGCGACTTTTTTCGGCTACCGTCAAAGCATACACCACCGAGGGCAAATGCAGCCTTAAACCGAGCAAATATACTGCAAGAGCAATGCCTTACATTAACCATTTCTAACGCAACTCATGAAAGTAAAAAAGTCAGCATACGTCCGATGGGCCGTCTTTCTGGTCTCAACCATACTCATATTGTATTTCCTGCCGAGAAAGGACGGACGGGAATACACCTACGAGGTTAACCGACCTTGGTCCTACTCACTTCTGACAGCCCCGTTCGACATACCGGTGTATATGGATTCAATCAGGGCTGGACATGTTATGGACAGCCTTGAAACCCGATTCGAGCCGGTGTATTACCGTGACCCTAACATTGAGAAGAATGCACTTTCACAATTCACATCACGGCTCAATGTTGAATCCGAGGTCAGCCTCAGCCCGCTTGAAAAAAACGCTCTCACCGCTCAGGTAAGAAAAGCGTTTGAGCACGGCATTGTTGATGCAGACACCTATAAGGCTATAAACACCGGAGATCTGCCGGCAGTGAGAATGATTCATGATAATGTTGCGCTTTCGGTGCCTACAACAAGATATGTCTCTGTCAGAAAAGCATACGCTTCGATAGACAGTGTGTTTCATGACACACGCTTTACCCGCGCCCTCAGTGCATCCGGATTATCTGACATTCTCACCCCGAATATCATTCTCGACACCGCCGAAACAAGGAAACTGCACGATGAAATGACCCAGAGAGCCATGGCTCCTATAGGAGTTATCCAGCAGGGAGAGAGAATAATAGACCGTGGCGATATCGTTACCCCGCAGCTCTACACAGTACTGCGCACTTATGACACCATGAGCGCGAAACGAGGCGGCAAGGAGAGTGTTGATGCGTATTACAGGGTTATAGGACAGGCACTTTACATCATTCTTCTCTTGGGAGCGCTTTACGCTTACCTCTTTTTCTTCCGTCCCGGCTACTACAACTCGCGCAGGGTGGTTACTATGATTATGTCAACCATAACCGTTGTTACACTTGTTGCTTTCGGACTCAGCAGGGCGTTTACACTCGGAGTTTATCTTGTGCCTTTTGCGATAGTGCCGGTGGTACTGGTGATTTTTCTCGATGCCCGCACGGCGGTTTTCGCCCACATCGTCACCCTTCTGCTGGCAAGCATAGCAACCAACTTTCCGCTCGAATTCATATTCCTGCAATTCCTTGCCGGAGTCACTGCGATAGACAGTCTGAAAGATCTCACCAAACGGTCACAGCTGCTGCGCACAGCTCTGCTGGTGTTTATCGTTTACTCACTCGGATACCTGTCTATAGAGTTGTTCCATTCGGGGACTGTTGCCAAGCTCTCACCGAAAATGTTCGGTTTCCTCGCCATCAACTCGCTGTTCATTTCGTTTGCCTACGTTGCCATTTTCCTTTTCGAGAAAACTTTCGGATTTATATCAAAAGTTTCACTCGTGGAGCTATCCGACATCAATACTCCGCTCCTGCGCGAACTGTCGGAAGAGTGTCCAGGAACTTTTCAGCACTCTATGGCTGTGAGCAACCTCGCTTCTGCGGCAGCGAGCAAAATCGGAGCCAATGTGCAGCTCGTAAGAGCCGGTGCGCTTTACCACGATATAGGTAAAATTGAAAACCCCGCGTTTTTCACTGAAAACCAGCATGGTGTCAATCCGCATGATGCCCTCGACCCAATACAGAGCGCGAGAATAGTTATCGGACACATTGCCGACGGATTGCGCAGGGCAGACAAAGCGAACCTGCCGGAGAGCATACGAGCGTTTATTCGCGAGCACCACGGGGCGGGCAAAGCAAAATATTTTTTCAACACCTGGTGCAACAA
>JAIDQW010000252.1 GCA_029062075.1 Paramuribaculum sp. | reverse complement strand
CCCTTGAACCCTGTTGTAAATGAGTCGCGGTGTATTGCTGTCGGCTTGTTTCATTTCAGAAACAACTCTATCACTCTGCTGAACACTCACAGCTCTGTCTGCTGTGCCATGAATAATCCATAATGGTAAATCATTCAACGCAGATAAATCAGGCGCAGTTCCACCTCCGCACATTGCAATGGCTGCCGCTATCCGGTCAGGGTAGGTAGCTGCAAGATCTATAGTTCCATATCCGCCGAGACTCATTCCTATAACATACACTCGGTCGTAGTCAACATTATGTTCATTACTCACCCAATCGAAAATCTGCATGATTTTCTCCGGATTCCATGAGCCACCTGGGTTCTGAGGAGCAATGACATAGGCATCAATGTTTCTTCCTTTTTCAATAGCATCAATTGTGCCGTATCTTTTAACCTTATCGAGATTGCGTCCGCATAGGCTTGCTCCATGAAGAAAAATGACCACTGGCTTAGGCTCTATTTCATCCTCGATACTTTTGTCGGGTGTGTATAGCCAAAAGTTGTATGTCCCAGGTACAGTACCATTGTGGGCGGTTACCTTCTGAGCTTGTGCTGAAAATGCAGAAACTATGAAAGTCAGCAGGCAAAAAGATATTTTGAGATAGTGATTCACTTTATTGATACTTTAAATATTTTGTTCCCTCTAGAACCGACAACGGCAGAGTTGCCTGACACAACAGGGGAGGATTCAAAATTACTTCCGACACTGCAACAATGAATAATATCACCGGAAATACCATTTATAAGGTATAGATTACCGGCAGTGTCACCGGTCAGTATAAACATTTCTTTTCTCTCGTTCAAATATCCAACGGGAGAAGACCACGCATAGTATTTTAAGGGAAAAGAATATTCAATATTACCTGTTTTTTTATTGAAGGCAATGAATTCTCCGTTTTGTCCCCTGGTATTTCTGACACAGTTTGTAAAGATCAGATGAGAGCAATTGCCGGTTCCAGGTAAAGCCGATGCATAAAAACCTCCGTCAAAATGTTTGTTATACACTTCTACTCGTTTGCCTTCTAACGCTGTTTGCCATATTTTGTTGCCGTTCAAAGCGTCCAGCTTAATAAATTTAGCTTCACCAACACCTTGCTTATCAATCTCGCAACCTACATATAGATAGGGTTTGCCATCTTCAATTTCAAGTACCGGAGTGGCATCTATGTCATCTCCAAGTTTGTATAGCCAGATTGGTTTGAGATTATTTAGATTTACGCAGATAATATTTCCGTGATTATCACAAATATATCCATAGTTAAGATAAGCGCACATTGATGACTCTATACCGGGGGCTGCTCCGTTGATTTTATAGCGTAACTGTGAATGAAGGGTCAGCTTACCGGCAGAAACATTAAATTTATATAGAGTGTTGTTCTCGCCGGGTCGGAATAGGAATTGTCCGATGCGCAGAGGTGAAGAGTCATATGCTCCCCAACCTCTCCAAGCGGTGTTATCCCTATCAAAAACGTGAGTTACCTCATGCGAAAACAGATTGATTGTCAGTGCACCGAATGGTTGGCGAGCCGGAATCCCATGCCCTACATATAGATTTCCGTTTAGTGTGGGATCCAGTGAGGGAGTTCCTTTTATAGGATTTGTTACCGAGATATGTTTCCGTGACTCTTTTCCGGACTCGAAATTTAGAAAATAAACATTTCCCGAAAGTGAAGCAATAATTATCTCTTTTTTACTGAATTCCGGTGTGGTGCTACCCAATTTTTCGAAACGCTCAATGCAACTATCCGGCCATTCAATATAAAGTGGTTGTCCAGTCCATCCTGTTCCACCTGTCCAGGTTCCATAAGCTGTGCGAGTTGTGTCAACTCCGGTTTCAAAGACCCAATCTACAACGACAGTATCCGGTGTGCCACTTACTCTACCTCCGAAATCAGCCTGCCTGAAAACCCCTTTTCTAAAAGTCAAAGCTCCCGGTGCGTCGGAATATAAATCAGTAAGATTATCTATCTCGCTGGCAGATGTATCTCCTTTAATATCAATAACATGTTTAACCACTGAGGCGGACGGGAAAACCGTGTCGGGGAGTGGAGACAATACCTCTTTCGCTACAAGTTCGCATGAATCTTCCGGCTCAGATTCCCCGGTTTCGCCAGTGGCATGTTTATTTGCACAACCGGCAAATACCAGCGATATAACAGCGATGTGAATTAAGACCTTCATCTGAAAAAAATTAGTGGCATTAATCACCGCAAAATTACCTTATTTTCAGGTTATTTCAAAATGAGAAATGATGCCGGTCTCAAAGTTTATGATGTCTGCTATAATAATTTGATAGATGCTATGCAACTTCTTCGGCTCTTTCTATCTTGAATTGTATTCCAAGATCTCCGATAGCCTCAAGTGATTGCCTATCCAATGGCATTGAAAATGGGGAGTCAAATCGAAGAATTCTATTTGCATTATTGTCAAAAACTTTGAAAGTAAGAGAGCCTTTAGATTCATCCTCGCTTCTTTCTTTTTCTATGAGTTCAGACAGCACTCCCATTGTGGTATTGTTCAGTTGTGGAAAGTCCATTGTGAGTACAATGCCTTTAATTAGCCTTCCACGCAAATCGTTCAGTAGCCCGATTTTTGCTATATTGAATCTAAGTCTTTGCTCTTTATCTCTTGTGTAGCGTCCTTTGATATAAATAGCTGTGTTAGGAACACCAAATTTGGCGAAGTCAATATAATCTTTACCGAAGAAAGTGAATTCAGCGGTTCCTGACATATCCTCAAGTTTCATAATGCCCATGGTGTTTCCTTTGGCTGTTTGCTTCGTATTAAAGTCAACAACAAAGCCACCATAGGTATATTCGCTGTTTTCAATCACATTTTCTGCTTTGTAATCCTTGAGCGGATTCATGGCATAAGTCAGTTCAACGTAATACGGGTCAAGGGGATGTGCGGAATGATATATACCAACCAGCTCCCGTTCTTTTTGCAATTTGAATGCATTGTTCCAGGGAATGGAAGGGTTAATTGCCGGTCTGCCGGCTGAAGTAATATCCGAATCATCATCTCCGAACAGTGACATCCCACGGTTTTGTTTATCAACCTGGAGTAGCTGACCATATTTGACCAGTGACTCGGCAAAACTTTCTCCTTTGGCATTTTTTTCAAAGAAGTCCTCACGGCGTACTTCTTCCTGAAAACAGTCAAACGCCCCAGCATAAGCAAGCGATTCAATTGTGCGTCGGTTTACGGCTCCAAGATTTACGCGCTCAACGAAATCATAGATAGATTTGAATGTGCCTCCGGACTCACGTGCAGAAATGATGGAATTTACCACGTTTTCACCAATACCTTTGATCGCAGCCAGCCCGAATCGGATGTCTCCCTGGGAGTTAACACCGAATTCAGAAAAACTTTCATTGACACAAGGTCCTTTAATATTTATGCGCATGCGCTTGCACTCTTCCATAAATACCGTAAGTTTGCTGATATCTGACCGGTTTCTTGTCAATACGGCAGCCATGTATTCAGCGGGATAGTTCGCTTTAAGATATGCTGTTTGGAAAGCAACCCAGCTATAACAGGTGGCATGACTTTTGTTGAATGCATACGAAGCAAATTTTTTCCAGTCATTCCATATTTTTGAGAGAACTTCCGGTTTGTGTCCGTTTGCCTGACCTCCTTCCATGAAGAGTTTTTCAAGCTCATTCATCTTATCAATAAGCTTCTTACCCATGGCTTTTCTAAGTGTGTCGCTCTGCCCACGGGTGAAGTTAGCAAGCAATCTGGATAAAAGCATAACCTGTTCCTGATACACGGTAACCCCATAAGTGTCTTTTAGGTATTTCTCCATCTGCGGAATATCATAAACGATAGGCTCCCGTCCATGCTTTCGCGCGATGAAGTCAGGAATATAGTCCATTGGCCCCGGGCGATAGAGAGCATTCATGGCAATGAGATCTTCAAACGTGCTTGGCTGAAGCTCCCTTAGGTATTTCTGCATACCAGCGCTTTCAAACTGGAATGTGCCTACAGTATTGCCCTCGCAATATAATTGATAAGTGGCTTTATCATCGATAGGAATATTATCCATGTCGATTTCTATATTGCGGGTACGTTTGATGTTTGAAACCGCTTCTTTAATAATGCTCAGGGTCTTAAGCCCCAGAAAGTCCATTTTAATGAGTCCGGTTTCCTCAATAACCTTACCCTCATATTGGGTGACAATGAATTTTTCTTTAGAATCTGAAGCCTTGTCAACCGCAGTACTTACCGGTACCCAGTCTGTAATATCGTCACGGCAAATGATAACGCCACAAGCATGCACACCGGTGTTTCTCACATTTCCTTCGAGTTCTTTGGCGTAGCGCAACGTTTCAACCACAAGTGGATTCGGGCTGTGGAGCTCATTTTTGAAGTCAGGCACATATTCGTAGCAGTTGGCAAGCGTGGGATCAAGTGCCTTGCCATTGACTTCCGGCATTCTGCGGGGAATCAATTTAGTGAGTCGGTCACTCTCGCTTAATGGCAATTGCTCAATGCGCGCAACATCTTTAATCGCACTTTTGGCTGCCATAGTGCCGTAAGTGATGATGTGTGCTACTTTCTCCTCACCATATTTTTCAGTCACATAGCGGAGAACATCAGCTCTGCCATCGTCATCAAAGTCAATATCTATATCGGGAAGTGAAATTCGGTCAGGATTTAGAAATCTCTCAAAAAGGAGGTCATATTTCACCGGGTCTATCTGAGTGATGCCAAGACAATATGCAACCGCACTTCCGGCTGCAGAACCACGACCGGGACCAACACTTACTCCAAGTTCGTGACGCGCTACATTTATGAAGTCCTGCACAATTAGAAAATATCCGGGAAATCCCATGGTTTTCATTATGTGCAGCTCAAATTTTATACGTTCCTCAAGTTCCGGTGAAAGGGGGGTACCGTATCTGCGGGCAGCACCTTCATAAGCAAGTTTACCAAGATAGTCAGCCTCCAGTTTTATTCGGTATAATTTGTCATACCCACCAAGTTTCTCAATTTTCTCTTCTGCTTTTTCTTGCGAGAGGACCACATTGCCATTCTCATCTCTTGTGAATTCATTAAAGAGATCCTGCTCTGATATACGAGAGCGATATTCCTCCTCTGTACCGAATTCTTCCGGAATATTAAAAAATGGCATGATCGGCCCGTGGTCTATAGAATAGTTCTCAACCTTACCGAGGATTTCAAGAGTGTTTTCCAGTGACTCAGGCACATCTCCGAATATTGCGTTCATCTCGTCCTGGGTCTTCATCCACTCCTGCTTGGTATATCTCATTCTGGATGGATCTGTGAGATTGCTGTTTGTGCTCACACAAATCAATCGATCATGTGCTTCTGCATCTGATTCATTCACAAAATGAACGTCATTTGTGGCTATCAGCTTTATATTTAGTGATTCTGCTATTTCAATAAGGTCTTTGTTTACGTTTTTCTGAATTTCGTAAACCTCAGTGTTGCCTCCAGGAGCGCTGGTGCGGTGTCTCTGCAATTCAATATAATAATCCTCTCCAAAAGTTTCTTTCCACCATTTCACGCTCTCAAGAGCTTCCGCCTTCTTCCCTTCCCGTAGAAGCTTGGGAATTTCACCACCAAGACATGCTGATGCAATAATTAATCCGTCTCGGTGCTTTGCAATTTCATTTTTATCTGTTCTCGGATGGGTGTAGAAGCCTTCTGTCCACGCTTTACTAACCAGTTTGATGAGGTTTTTATAACCGGCTTGGTTTTTAGCGAGGACAGTCAGGTGTCTGCCAATGTCTCGTTTATCTGTTTTGTCCTGTAGGGAGCCATTGGCAACATACATTTCACAACCGATTATAAGTTTGAAATCCTTTGATTTAATTCTGTTGATTCTATTGGTGAATTTTTCAATAGATTTTTCATCGCCCTTAGCCTCGGCTTTTTCGAGAGCTTTTTTGTAACCTTTCATGCATCCCCCGTTCACATAATTATATGCTTCCTTAATACCAAACATATTGCCGTGATCGGTAATCGCTATTCCGGCCATTCCGTCATCAAGAGCTTTGTCAATTAAAGCAGAAACTGAAGCCTGACCGTCAAGTAGTGAATATTGGGTATGGACATGCAGGTGGATAAAAGGCGTCATATCTCTTATATATATTATATGTGTAGTTCGGTTTATTTGTGTGAGTACAAATATACACACAATAACACCGATTTCAAAGTTGCTAAAGTTAAATATGGCAACAGTGTTAATAAATTAATAGGATAGGGTATGAGATTTTTTAAGCATCAGTTAATAAAGGTTAAAGTTCTCCCGTTTTTATTTAGGGTAATTTTTTGATTGATAGGATTATTGCGGTTGTTTGAAGAAATCGATGATAAAAAATAGATTGAACAAATTTGGAGGATTAAAAAAAACGCTATACCTTTGCACTCGCTTTTGAGAAATAAAGCATGAGGACATTGAAAGATTTACAATAGACAAGAAGTAGTACAAGAGTCAAGAGAGAAGATTCGAAAGAATCGGCTTCTGTTCAATTCTGATAAAGTCAGGAACACAGTATTACGGAATCATCTGCGAGCGGAGTCAATGCTTCGGCCGGTCAATCCGGTGCCGTTGAATCGTTTTGTGGTGCACAATCACAGAGAAAAAAAGAAAAAAAGATAACAACAACGAAGAGTTTGATCCTGGC
>JAIDQW010000251.1 GCA_029062075.1 Paramuribaculum sp. | reverse complement strand
ATAATAGAGAGGGCAAGATATGATGTGATAACCTCTCCGGGGTCCAGATTTCCCTTTCCTATTTCGCTGTAAAAATCTGTTACTGTTTTGAATCCCATTTTCTTAATGAGTTTCATCAAGGCAGCTTCTTCAAGGTCTATCTTTCTATTTTTACATCTTCGTTGTAACAGTTCTTTCCCGAGATCAGCAACTCTACTGTTCTGCTCATTAATACTTTGTCTGATTTTTGAGCGAGCCTTGGAGGTCACAACGAAATTCAGCCAGTCCAGTTTGGGGAGCTGATTAGCAGATGTCATAATTTCCACGGTATCACCGCTTCTCAATTTATGGTTTATCTTCCTGGTTCGTCCGTTAACCTTACCTCCGGTACATGTGCACCCAATTTTGGAATGAATATTGAAAGCAAAATCAAGAACTGTAGCACCTAGTGGCAATTTGTACAAGTCACCTTTAGGGGTAAAAACAAAAACTTCCTCGTCATATATGTCCATCTTGAACTCTTTCATAAGTTCAAGTGGTCCGCTCTCAGTGCCTTCAATTATTTCTCGAACACGGTTCATCCATGTATCGAGATTATTCTCACTCTTGATACCTTTATACTTCCAATGAGCGGCAACTCCCCTTTCAGCTATCTCATCCATTCGTTTTGTGCGGATTTGTACCTCCACCCATTTTGATTCGGGACCCCGAACAGTTATGTGCAATGACTCATAGCCATTACTCTTCGGAATGCTCAACCAATCTTTGAGTCTTGCAGGGTTTGGTTGGTACATATCGGTTACTATTGAATAAGCCAGCCAACACTCACTTCTCTCCTTTTCTTTTGGAACGTCAAGTATAATCCTTATTGCAAAAAGATCATATATGTGTTCTAAGTCATTATGTTGCTTTTGGATCTTATTCCAAATTGATGAAATCGATTTAGTTCTTCCTTTAATCTCAAATTTAAGACCTTGCTTCTCAAGTTCGGCTTTAACAGGTGCTATAAAGTTGGCGATATATGCATCTCTGTTGCTTTTGGTTTCATTTAGTTTCCGAGCAATACGAGTGTAAATATCTCTGCCGGTATATTTTAATGATAAATCCTCGAGCTCTCCTTTAATGTGATACAACCCCAATCTATGTGCTATCGGTGCATACAGGCTCTTAGCTTCAAATGATGCTTGCCGTACTTTTGCTTCATCCGGGTGATGATTGATAGCTCTCATGGTGACTGTACATTCGACAATCTTAATTATGATAACTCTTATGTCACTTGCAAATGTCAGCAAAAGATTACGGAAATTTTCGCTTACGCCAACTACACCTCTGTCATATAGGGTTTCTACTTTGAGCAAACCCTCAAGCAATGTTCCCACATCATCCCCCCATGCCGCAGCTGCTTGCTTAGCATCTAATTTCCCGGTACGACATAAAGGTGTAAGCATCATTGCAATAATCATGCTTCTATCCTGACCAATCTCCTCACAAAGAACGTTAACAGCCGACAGATAATGGATAAGGATATTTCTTCCGAAAGAATCTTTAATATTTACGTCCTCATTACTGATACTTTTTAAAGAGTCAGCAATAATTCTGCGATCCTCAGCAAAGACCACACCATCACTCAAGGCTATTGATCGCTTAATTAGCCCGGGTAACTCTTTCAACTCCTTTTCGTTGAAAATATTCCTATCCATAATAGATACAAAGGTATAATTAAATGTGCGATGTGCAAAATGAATATAAAAAAACCGCACATTGAACTTCTTTCAAGAACATGTGCGGTAAATGAGTTATTGAACCTTATTATCAGAGGTCATTATTTCTGGGATTGTTATTCAAATCCTTAGTGCTTTGCTTTTGCAGGCATTCGGTATCTTTATTATTATCCGCTTCATTGAGCGCAACTCCGGGATACTCCATAGCCTGCTGAGGGGTAGCTTTTATATCTTTCTTGTCCATAATGTTGATGTTTTATTGTTTGGATTTCTAACTAATAAACACTCCATCATGAAAGATAGTTCTTATTCAACAGGTAATTTATTCAGTTCTTCTATATAATCGAGTAGCTCTTCCCTGCCCTTACCACTATGACTACTGGTAACAAAAACCGGTGGGAGTTCTTCCCATTCTTCAAGCAATTTCTCACAATATTGTGATATTTTCTTCCTGCCTGCCTCAGGACCAAGTTTATCTGTCTTTGTGAATACAATCGCAAAGGGTACTTCGTTTTCGCCAAGCCATGCCATAAATTCAAGATCAATCTTCTGAGGCTCATGCCTACAATCAATAAGCACAAACAGATTGGTCATCTGAGCACGGTTTAGTATGTAGCTTTCTATAATCTTGCGCAGCTCCTCCCTACTCTCTTTACCTCTTTGCGCAAATCCATAACCGGGCAAGTCAACAATATAGAATGAGTTATTAATCAAAAAATGATTTATGAGCATAGTTTTACCCGGAGTAGATGAAGTCATTGCCAACCCTTTTTTACCGGTAAGCATATTAATAAGAGATGATTTACCGACATTGGACCGTCCGATAAAAGCATATTCGTGTAATTTCCCATCCGGACACTTTGTGACATCGGTATTGCTGATTGTAAACTGTGCGCTATTTATATTCATAATAAATTCAGTTTTTATTTCAAATATTGCAAAAATAATCAAAATAGTAATTACTTTTGTGTATATGGGTAACAATCGAAACAGAGAATCGTTTTTCAAATTCAAACAATTCAGCCTCAGTGATAATGCCGGAGCTATGAAAATAGGGACTGACGGTGTTCTTTTGGGAGCATGGATTCCTATTGATGGCATACGAAGTGCTATAGATGTTGGTTGCGGTACCGGTTTGATCTCTGTTATGTTAGCTCAGAGAGGAGTAGAGCATATAGTTGGAATAGAGATAGATAAGAACGCATCAAATGAAGCATTATGCAATATATCAAATTGTGCGTGGCATGAAAATATATCCATAATAAACTCTGACGTAACTACAATTGACTTATCCATTTATTCTCCTGATTTGATTGTTAGCAATCCTCCATTTTTCTCCGAATCTCTTCATTGTAATGATAAAGCAAGAAGTATAGCAAGACATGAAGGAAATCTAAACTTTAGAAGTTTGATTGAACTAAGTAGCAAGGCTTTAGGAAAAAATGGATTTCTTGCTTTTATATCCCCAAGTGACAGAGAGGAGGAAATTGTATTTTCAGCGGCGATGAACAAGTTGTTTGTTTGCAGAAAAACTTATGTAAAAACTGTCCCGTCTAAAAGTCCCAAAAGAATTTTATGGCTTTTGAGTAAACAGTTGTGTTCAACTTCAGAAAATGTAATATTCATTAAAACTACATCCGGCTATTATTCTTCTGACTATATTAACCTAACTAAAGATTTCTATCTGCACTTATGAAAAATCTTAATTTTACAATAGATGTTTCAAAACGGATAATTCTTTTTTTGTGCGTCACCTTACTATGCTTAATACTTGGCAGTGTGGTGATTCAAATAATAATGCATGGAGGACTCACCACTCCAAGACTTAGGATAGCAGCAATATTTCAGGATATTACCTTTTTTATAATCCCTTCTATAACAACGGCAATACTAATCTGTAGAAAGCCGGCTGAATTCCTGATGGTAAATAAGTTGCCCGAATTAAGTTTGGTCGTTGTGACTATAGGAGTAATTTTAGCATCGGTACCTATGATGAATTCTATTATTGAATGGAATATGTCTATTCAACTACCGGATAGTCTAAAAAGTATTGAAGAGTGGATGAAAAGTGCTGAAAAGAACGCAGCTAATGTAACAGAAATTCTATTAGGAGGTACGGGCATAAAGAGCTATATAGTAGCCTTACTTATTGTGGCAATTTTAGCGGGATTCAGCGAAGAAATCTTTTTCAGAGGTACAATTCAGAGACTATTATCAACTTCGGGTGTCAATATCCATGCCGCTGTTTGGATCACCGCATTTTTATTCAGCGCAATACATCTTCAATTTTATGGATTCGTACCAAGACTCCTATTAGGCGTCTTTTTTGGATATGCAGTTGCTTGGAGTGGAAACATTTGGCTCGGAATAATAGCTCATTTCACTAATAATGCAATTGCTGCAGCAGGTATGACTATCGGAAAGGATACCTCAATAGCAGAGAATGTACATTCAACAGTGAATAACTCAACATTTTTGAACAGCCCTTACGGATATATCGCTATTATTATAAGCGTTTTATTAACTTTAGTATTAATAGCATTTTTAAGAAAACTCAGTCGAATTTCTTGCGACTAAACACAAAATATCGGCCCAAATACTTTTCTCTGACCACAGGATTTTCTGCGAGTTCCTCTGAGGTTCCCTGAAACAGTATTTTCCCTTCAAACAGAAGATACGCTCTATCGGTTATGCGCAATGTTTCCTGAGCGTTATGGTCAGTGATGAGAATACCTATATTCTTACTTTTCAAGCGATACACCACTTCCTGAATCTCTTCAACGGCAATAGGGTCAACTCCGGCAAACGGTTCATCAAGCATAATAAAACTGGGGTCAATTGCAAGACATCGCGCTATCTCAGTGCGTCTTCTTTCACCACCTGACAACCTATCACCCAAGTTTTTCCTGACCTTCTGGAGGCTGAATTCATTTATCAGACTTTCAAGTTTTTCCTGCTGATATTCCTTAGAAGTATTTGTAAGTTCAAGAACTGCTTTAATATTATCTTCAACACTTAGCTTTCTAAATACAGAAGCTTCCTGAGCAAGATATCCTATGCCTTTCTGGGCTCTTTTATAAACCGGATCCTTGGTAATATTCAAATCATTAAGGAAAATCTCACCGGAATTAGGTGTTATCAATCCAACAGTCATGTAAAATGTCGTGGTTTTACCTGCTCCATTTGGACCTAACAAACCCACAATCTCTCCTTGTGATACATCAATGGAAACATTATTTACAACTGTTCGTTGTCCGTATTTTTTTACAAGGTTTTCAGTCCTTAGAACCATCTTACCGATCTGTTGCTTATTTTCTTCCGATTGATTTTGAACGGTATCTTTATCTGTTTCTTTTCTAAATCTGAATGCGATAGCCATAGCTGAACTATTATTTTTTTGACATACTTGCCTTTTTTAGTCTTGCTTCAATATAGTCAACAAGTAAATTAATGGCTACCGTATTGGCACCCCCCTGAGGTACTATTAAATCTGCAAAGCGTTTTGTCGGTTCAATATACATTGAATGCATGGGCTTGAGTACGTCCTGATAGCGGTCAATAACTGCCTGAGGGGTTCTTCCTCTCTCAACACAGTCACGTGAAATAACACGAATCAACCGTTCATCAGCATCAGCATCTACAAATACTTTAACATCAAGCATATTTCTTAATACAGGATCGGTTAGAACAAGAATACCCTCTACAATGACCACATCTCTTGGCGATACTTTAATAGTTTCCGCCTGCCTTGTACAAGTAAGATAGCTATAAGTAGGCATCTGTATTGTTTTACCTGCTTTCAACTCATTCAGATGCTTAACCAAAAGCTCCCATTCTATTGATGCCGGCTCATCAAAATTGACTTTAGTTCTCTCCTCCATCGGCAGAGCACTTAAATCCCGATAATAGGAATCCTGTGGAAGAACGGCAACCTCACCCGCCGGAAGACTCGAGATTATCTTATTAACTACTGTGGTTTTTCCTGAACCGGTACCACCCGCTATACCTATTACCAACATTATAACAACAATGCTTTATTCATTAATCAAATGACGCTTCTCACATTTAACCACTCTTCCGGGGAACTGCTGCACAAAATTCAAATTGTGAGTAGCCATTATAACAGCAGTACCCGACTTTGAAATCTCATGAAGCCGACGAACTATCTGTTCACCTGTCGCCGGGTCAAGATTTCCTGTAGGTTCATCAGCTAATATGAGTCGAGGCTTATTTAGCATAGCCCTTGCTATCACTATTCTCTGCTGTTCACCACCACTGAGTTCATGAGGCATTTTGTATGACTTATTCAACATACCGACTTCTGACAATACCTCCTTAATACGCTTGTCAATATCGTTTCTGTCTTTCCATCCGGTCGCATCAAGAACAAACCTGAGATTCTCATAAACGGTTCTGTCGCTGAGGAGCTGAAAATCCTGAAAAACAATGCCAATTTGCCTTCTGAGCATAGGAATTTCACGTTTTTTGATATTAGTCAAATCAAAATCCAAGACTTCGGCCGCTCCACCTGATATAGGGATTTCGGCATACATTGACTTAATCAAAGAACTTTTGCCACTTCCGACTTTACCGATGAGATAAACAAATTCTCCCTCATTAAGAGAAAAATTCACATCTTTAAGAACTATCAAATCCTTTCGATGAAGTTCTACATTTCTATATGAAGCTATTTCTTTCATCAGAATCCCATTTCAGAGAGGAATTTAATTCGCATCAGCCTAATTTCTTCATCAGTATATTCATCTCCAAAAGCTTTATATGCTTCTGCAATATCACCGCTTTCACTATTCTTGAAATAGTCGTAAATTTCTTCCTGCTGATCTTCATCAAGAATTTCATCAATATAATAATCAATATTGATTTTTGTTCCGGAATTAACGATAGCCTCTATATTATCAATCAGTTCAGAAAATTCCAACCCTCTTGACTCTGCTATTTCTTCCAGAGGTACTTTGAGATCAATGGACTGAATTATAGCTATTTTAACTTTACTTTTGTTGGCGACACTTCGAACGACCATATCCTCCGGACGCTCGATTTCATTAGCTTCAACATGCTTTTGAATAACTTTGATGAAATCATTACCGTATCTTTTTGCTTTACCAGCACCAACGCCAGTTATAGCCGCAAGCTCATCAAGTGTTATGGGATAAGTTGTAGCCATCGCTTCAAGAGACGGATCCTGGAAAATGACATAAGGAGGCAGGTTTACACTTCTTGCGACTTTCTTTCGCAAGTCCTTCAAAATAGAATAAAGTTCAGGATCAGCAGCACATCCACTACCACCTTTAACTACTTCAGGTTCATCCTCTTCATTTATTTCATTATCTTCAACTATTTTGAAAGATGTCGGATTTTCCAAAAATTCTTTACCTTTTTCCGTAATTTTCAAAACTCCATAGCTTTCAATATCCTTGTCAATATACCCTGCAATAATCGCCTGACGAATAACAGCATTCAAAGTGCGTTCGTCTGTAGATGGAGTTATTCCGAAAGCCTCAAGCTCACTATGTCCATATCTCCTTACTTCGGCGGTAGTTTTACCACGCATTATATTAATTATATGGTCTGCTTTGAATTTTTCATTAAGTGCAGTGATAGTTTCCAACACTGCGCAAAGTTCATCTTTAGCTTCCACTTTATTTTTCTGTTTTTTACAATTGTCGCAATTACCACAATATTCGTCTTCGCGTTTTTCTCCAAAGTAATGAAGCAGAGACACTCTTCGACATAGACTTGATTCGGCGTAACTTGCCGTTTCAGCCAACAGTTGTCTTCCAATCTCCTGTTCTGCAATGGGTTTGTTCTGCATGAACTTTTCCATTTTTTGCAAATCCTTAGGAGAGTAGAATGTTATGCATTGCCCTTCTCCACCATCTCTTCCGGCTCTACCTGTTTCCTGATAATAACCTTCAAGAGATTTCGGCATGTCATAGTGAATTACAAATCTGACATCAGGCTTGTCAATACCCATGCCAAAGGCAATTGTAGCCACAATTATATCTATTTCTTCATTAATGAAGGCATCCTGATTAGCGGAGCGGGTTGCTCCGTCCATTCCGGCATGATATGGCAAAACTTTAATATTATTGATTTTAAGTATCTCTGCTAACTCTTCTACTTTCTTACGACTAAGACAATAAATTATTCCGCTTTTACCCGGATTACTTTTAATAAAACGAATGATATCTCTGTCAACATTAGCTGTTTTAGGCCTAATTTCATAATAAAGATTCTCTCTATTGAATGAGGACTTGAAGACGTTAGCATCAAGCATTCCCAGATTTTTCTGAATATCATGCTGCACCTTTGGAGTTGCAGTAGCAGTTAACGCAATGACAGGACGTTGTCCTATCTCATTAATAATAGGCCTAATCCGTCTGTATTCCGGTCTGAAATCATGTCCCCACTCTGAAATGC
>JAIDQW010000250.1 GCA_029062075.1 Paramuribaculum sp. | reverse complement strand
GTGCTTGCTGATGAAAACTGGCGCATGACCCTCGACCTCCCTGCCGGCAAAACTTATCGTTTTGTGGCATACGGAGGCATGGAGTGCCCTTTGTCCTCATTCCATTTCATGACTACACCCGCCACCGGCACTAATTTCTCGCAGCTCGCCGTGGCTATGAATACCGACCTCGTGGATGCTGATCCCGGAGCTGACCTTCATAATCTCTATTACGGACAGCTCACTATGGAAGTACCCAAAGGAGCACTCGACTATACCGCAGGTACGGTTTACATGATGCGTGACACCAACTCTATCCGCATCATGCTCCAGAATGTGGATGGCAGTCCCGTGGAACCGGGAGATTTCGAATTTGCTATCTATGCAAACAATACCGAGCTCAACGGTTCTAATGAGATAATTCCTACCACAAACGGTAATGTTTATTATCCATGGGCTATTGGTCAGAAAGATGTTGGCGTTTCCGAGTCTGATGATATTGTCTCTCTCGCTTATGCCGAGTTCTCTGTCAACCGACTTATGGCAGGTTCAAACACCAGACTCGTTATCTCGGAAGCAATGGCTGATAAAACTGTTCTTGATATACCTCTTGTCAACTATCTCCTGCTCATGAAGAGCGACCATTTCAATACTATGCCGGATCAGGAGTATCTTGACAGGGAGAACCATTGGGATGTTATCCTTTTCCTTGATAACGGACGCTGGGTCGATGCTTACATTGTTGTAAATAACTGGTATGTTAGAATTGACCATGCTACATTTGAATAATTTATATTCCTTTAGGCGGTTTGCGGCTCTCGCTTCGCTTGTTCTGACGCTTTGCATCGGAATCGCTTCTTGCACGCAGAGCGATGCACCTCTGCCGTATGAGTATGTCACTCTCAGAATCAAGGTCGAGACAGGGCTTCCTCAAAACACCTCAAGGGCTACGGCACCTGATAGTTACGAACCCGCTGAAGGTGAGTTTGAGACTATTCAGACACTCAGAATCATCATTACGAAACCCGGCTCTGCAGGAACTCGTGAGGTGGTTGCCAACAAACTTGTTGCTACTTCTTCTACCGGTTACCCGACTGACAAACTCGAATTCAAGGTGCTCGGTAACTACAGATACCGCATCTACATGATTGCTAACGAGGATATCTTGCGTTCACCCGACTCCAAGTTCGCCACTTCAAGAGCATTCCTTGATTCATTTGAAGAAAATGATATTTTGAACACCACGGCTCTCGCAAACTGGACTGTTGCAGCCCCTGCGGGCTCTCCAAATATCACTGGAAATATCTTCTCCAATTACAATAACGCGCAGCCGGGAATGCCACTTACCGAATCCTTTGA
>JAIDQW010000025.1 GCA_029062075.1 Paramuribaculum sp. | reverse complement strand
ACATTTGATAGAGCAACCCCTCAGTTTTTATGTTTGATAATCAGTTGGCAGGCACTTCACCGAATCTGTTGGTCACAGGTTCACTCGGCTGAGCACACCAAATAATAAAAATGACAGACCCTATGATAAGCACAAAGTTGATGAACCACCATCCTCCGCCTTTACCTATGTCATGAAGGCGTCGCCAGCATACAGCCAGCACAGGTATAAAGATAACGAGACCGAATACCCAGTCTATGTAACTGAAAATACCCCAATCGGTGATAAGATACAGAAGGCCGAGTGCAGTGTTTACTATAAAACAAAAGAGCATAAACCACCAGAACTCGGCGCGACTCGCTCTACCACTGAATTGGGCATACTTACTGAATACTCTTGCTACCGCATTCTGAAATGTGAGCGGTGGCACAGGACGATTGTTGAAATCCATAATTTTTAGTCGTTAGTTATTAGTCGTTAGTTTTTTATATAACCGATAAACATTGTTGTTGGTTTTGGCGTTCTTTAGTAAACCACATTACATACATTCATCATGAACGCTCAAATAATACCATCACACCAGGTTGCGGACTGGTTGCTCACAAATATAAAACATTTTTTGGACTATATCGGTCTAAGTCACGACAAAACAATTGAAGAGATAGTATATGTCGCCATGATCGTTGGGGCTGCATTGCTGATAGGATGGTTAGTGAGACGTGGCATCCTTTTATGTGCGCGTAAATTCGTAAAAATGCGTAAAAGCCCCGGAGCTAAACTATTGCTGCAACAGCGGGTTCTGACAAAATGCAGCCATATAATTCCTCCTTTGGTAATCCTCGCTCTGCTTCCATTTGCATTTGACTCTTCGAGCCGGCTATTGGTAATATTCGAAAAGTGCCTGTATATCTATACTGCTATTGTATTCGCTATCGGGCTGAATGCTGTTCTCACATTTATTTGGACACGGGTGGATGAGAGAGAAAACACTAAAAATCTGCCGCTGAAAGGTATTCTGAATATCTGCGTCGGTTTAGTTTGGATAATTGTAGCCATCGTGTCTATCTCAGTGGTAGTTGACAAATCTCCCGCAATGCTTCTCGCCGGACTCGGTGTATTCGCATCCGCACTCATGCTCGTGTTCAAGGACACCATTCTCGGTTTTGTCGCGGGAATACAGCTTGCTGAGAATGACATGCTCCATGTAGGTGACTGGATTGTAGTGCCCTCGACAATTGCAAACGGTATTGTTGAAGATGTGTCTCTTTCCGCCGTGAAAGTGCGTAACTGGGACAATACAATTGTCACTCTACCGCCTTACACACTCATTTCCACCTCTTTCCAGAACTGGAGAGGAATGTCGTCAAGCGGCTGGCGTCAGATAGCCCGCTCTGTGATTTTTGACGCATACTACATCAAGAAATGTGACAGCGAGCTGCTGGAAAAAGTTACTACCCTGCATCCTGAACTCAAAGGGTTTATAGAGGATAGTCAGAAGCGAGGCAAACCGGATTACAACCCCGGACTGGCGGTGGTGAACGGCACTATTGATACCAACCTCGGAC
>JAIDQW010000249.1 GCA_029062075.1 Paramuribaculum sp. | reverse complement strand
ATATCCTGCCTATATATTATTTAAGGAAGGACAGGACTTATGCGCGAGAGTGGCAAAAAATCTATTGCCGAACTTGAAGACATGCTGACCAGAGCCGGAGTTGCCTGAGATGAATGCCGAACTGCTTACAAATGTAAAAATTCTGTAAACAAACAGCGCGTAAACACCTCCTACACAGTAACCGGCGAGAATATCACCGGGATAGTGAACACCCAGATAAATTCTGGAGTAAGAAACTACCACTGACCACACTATGAGCCATATTGTTATGGCTCTTTTTTTGAATATCAGCGAGAGAAAAAGCGCGAGCCCGAATGTGTTGGCTCCATGACAGGAGGGGAAGCCATACCGCCTACCGTGATAGTCGTTCACCAGATTTACAAGATGATAAATGGGGTTATCGGGACATGACGGGCGCATACGGCATACCGCCGGACGGATAAGCGCCGAGCATGTTATATCGGCGAGGGCTATCAGCGAAGCCACTCCGAGCAGAGCGACTATACATTTTTTCAGCCCCACCTTTTGATAAAGCATAACGACGAGCAGCAGATAAAAAGGAATCCATTCCAATTTACCGCTGATAAACCACATCACGTTATCCATTATAAAAGTGTGGTGTCCATTACCTGCAAGAAACAGAGTTGTGTCTATTTCTTTGAGCCAGTCTATCATTGTACTGAGATATTCCATGGTGTAAATTTATCCCTGCATTTCTAATATTTCCACAAAAGTAGTAAAAAAGTAGAATATATCGTCAAAATTGCTACAAAAATAGATTAAATATCATCAAATTAATGAGGAGCACATTATTGTCCGGCGGAGACTGAAATTGCTTTTTCGGGGAGGAAATATGCTGCTGCCACCCTCATAATATCCTCAGCTTCAATTCTATTTACCGCTTCTATTCTTTGCGCGAAATAATCTGAGTGGAGATTTTCAGAATAAATGGTTCTGTGAAATCCGATTATGGATTCCGGGGAGTCTGTTACATCCATCAGAGATCCTATCTCCGCCAATTTCAAGCGCTTAATTTCCTCACGGGTCATCGGTTCGGCAGACATCTTGAGCATCTCCTTAAATATCTCCTCTCTAACCTTAGTGAGGTAATCATGGTTGCAACTTGTTCTTACAGAAATAGAAGAACCCTCCGGGCGTCCGAGAAGAGCCGCAGAAATACCGTATGTCAATCCCTTGTCCTCTCTGATGTTCTGCTGCAATCTGCTGCCGAAATATCCTCCGAGAGCCATAACTGCAAGCCTGAGTGCAAGATAGTCAGGGTGAGAGCGGCTGATGGATGGTATGGAAACATCCAGAGCAGTCTGCACCGAGTTTTCAACCTTGATATGCTCGTGAAAATCTGCTTCAGCAGGTGAAAAAGGCACAATTTTGAGTTTCAGAGTATCAGTCTCATCTTTTACAGAGCCGAATGTCCGGTT
>JAIDQW010000248.1 GCA_029062075.1 Paramuribaculum sp. | reverse complement strand
TCTCCATGCCGAGACCCGAGGATATGTTCCTGCATTCATCGCCGCAAACTATGTGATGAATTACTATAATAAATATTTTATTAATCACACACTAGTAAAAAAAAAGCTGATAACCGATACGGTTCTGGTGAATAACCGCGTTCATTTCAATCAGATAGCGGAAGTTCTGAATATACCTGTTGAGGAAATCAGAATGTTGAATCCCCAGTTTAGAAAAGATATTATTCCCGGAGACAATCATCCCTATGCTCTTGTTCTTCCTTCTCAGCAGTGTCTTAGCTACATAATGAGTGAGGATGCTATTCTGAACTGTAATGCTGACTCATACGCACGTCGTACAAAAGTAGAACCCGGAGAGTCAACGGTAAACAATGCTGATGGTACAGTCAGCCGTCTCGTGAGGAAAAATCACACAGTTGGCAGAGGTGAGAATCTCAGGGATATTGCTAAAAAATATGGAGTAAGCGCCACTGATATCAAACGATGGAATAAGATGAGGAGCGGAAAAGTGAAGGCGGGGCAAAAACTTATTATTGAAGTTCTTGAAAAAGATCCTTCTGATGCTCCAGTACTTGCATCCAATAATGCAAAGGTTTCAGAAACCGCTTCAAGGTCAGTTGAGCAGGGTGATTCCACTGTGGCACAACCAACATTTGTGTCTAAGGAAGCTGTGGAACCACCACAATATCCGGCAACAGCCGAGCCGGTAAAGGAAGCAACCAAACCGGTTTCTCCTAAAGCCACTCAGTCAAAGACCAGACAGGCTGCCGCTCCTGCAACAACTACTTATAAAGTAAAGAGTGGTGATACTCTCGAAAGAATTGCCAAGCGCAACGGGATAACCCTTGCCGAACTCAGGCAAGCGAACGGTATGAGTGCTAATCATTCACGAATCGATGTCGGTCAGACTTTGAAGATTCCCGCAGCCGGCGGTAGCAAGAGCACCAAAAAATCAACCTCAAGGAGGAAAAAATAATTAAAAATCTTATACCCCTTAAAATTGTTTTCTTAACTAATTTTAAGGGGTATGTTATACTCGTGAGGTGGAATAGTTGTAAATTTGTCGTGAAATAAAAATACCATTTTAATACCAAAAAACAAAAAAAACACTTGTAATATGAACATTAACAGTATCATGACTTCTCTCGAAGCCAAACACCCTGGCGAGAAGGAATATCTGCAGGCAGTAAAAGAGGTTCTGATGTGCGTTGAAGACGTTTACAATCAGCATCCTGAATTTGAAAAAGCTAAAATTGTAGAACGCATGGTAGAGCCTGACCGTATCGTTACCTTCAGAGTGACATGGACCGATGACCGGGGCGAAGTGCAGACAAATATCGGCTACCGTGTGCAATTCAACAATGCAATTGGTCCCTACAAAGGCGGTATTCGTTTCCACGCTTCAGTAAACCTGTCCATCCTCAAATTCCTCGGATTCGAGCAGACTTTCAAAAACGCGCTCACCACACTCCCTATGGGAGGTGCCAAGGGCGGTAGCGATTTCTCACCTCGTGGCAAGAGCGATGCGGAGATTATGCGTTTCTGTCAAGCATTTATGCTTGAGCTTTGGAAAAATATCGGACCAGACCGTGACGTTCCCGCCGGTGATATAGGCGTAGGTGGCAGAGAAGTGGGATATATGTATGGTATGTATAAAAAGCTCTGCAATCAGTGTGACGGCTCAATGACCGGTAAAGGTCTTGATTTCGGCGGTTCAAGAATCCGTCCGGAAGCAACCGGTTTTGGCGCACTCTATTTTGTTCAGAGCATGCTTGCTGAGAAGAAGCAGGATATAAAGGGTAAGACAGTTGCAGTGTCCGGCTTCGGTAATGTTGCCTGGGGAGCGACTCTCAAGGCTAATGAACTTGGTGCAAAAGTTGTAACAATCTCCGGTCCTGACGGATATATCTATGACCCGGAAGGTGTGAGCGGTGACAAAATCGATTACATGCTTTATCTTCGCGCAACAGGTGAGGATATTGTTGCTCCTTATGCTGAGAAGTATCCTGAGGCTACCTTCTTCCCCGGCAAGAAGCCCTGGGAGCAGAAAGTGGATATTGCGCTCCCTTGTGCTACACAGAACGAACTTGACGGAGATGACGCTAAAACGCTTGTTGACAACGGCGTACTGATGGTGGCTGAAGTATCAAACATGGGTTGCACACCCGAAGCTATCGACACATTCATAAATAATCGTGTGACTTATGCACCCGGTAAGGCTGTGAATGCCGGTGGTGTTGCCACTTCAGGTCTTGAGATGAGCCAGAACGCAATGCATCTGCAGTGGAGTGCTGAGGAAGTTGATGCCAAACTGCACACAATTATGAAGGATATTCACGAGCAGTGTGTCAAATATGGAACCGAACCCGATGGTTACCTTAATTATATGAAGGGCGCCAACATTGCCGGATTTATGAAAGTTGCCGGTGCAATGATGGGTCAGGGAGTTATCTGATAACTGACTTATAGGAATTTTTAACACAAGGCGGTGTGTCATGATGTCACACCGCCTTTTTTGTATATCTTTGCAAAAAATAAAATGGATATGGTAAAGTTTGGAAAGAGAAATAAGCTGAAAGTTAGCAGACTCGTTGATTTTGGAGCATATCTCGAAGCTGATTTCGGCAAAGAGATTCTTCTGCCTAAACGTTATATCTCAACCCCGCTTGCTCCGGGCGATGAGGTGGATGTGGTGGTTTACACCGATAGCGAGGACCGACCGGTTGCAAGCACGGAAACACCTTACGCTTACGTAGATGAATTTGCATTTCTAAACGTGGCTGCCGTTACTAAAGTTGGAGCATTTCTTGACTGGGGACTTCCTAAAGATCTGCTGGTACCTTTCAGCGAGCAGAGATCAAGAATGAAAGAGGGCGGACGGTATCTTGTATATTTATACCTTGACCATTCAAGCGGTAGAGTAGCGGCTTCGGCGAAAATTGAAAAATTTATTGGAAATGTTATCCCGGAATACGTAAGAGGGCAAAAAGCCGGTGTACTTGTGTTTGACAAAAATGATGTAGGCTACAGATGTATTGTTGATAACCGACATTTTGGCATTCTCTATAACGATGAAGTTTTCTCTGAGATTAATATCGGTGACAAGCTCGAAGCTTATGTCAAGCAGGTGAGGCATGATGGTAAAATTGACCTTATGCTTGGTGGAAGGGCTGACGTACGAACTAACACCTTGGCTGATAAGATATTCAAAGCTGTAAAATCTAATGGGGGACGCCTTGCTGTTAGCGATAAAAGCTCACCTGAAGAAATTAAGCATGCATTCAAGTGTAGCAAAAAGGATTTCAAAAAGGCTGTTGGACATCTTCTGAAAGACGGAAAAATATCTGTTTCAGAGGATAAGAGGTTACTTTTTGCACGAAAATAACCCGAATGTGAATTTTTTTTACGACCTTTGCAAAACTATGTAATAAGTTGAAATCAGTTCAGTAATGGAATTTTCAGCCAATCAGATAGCAGCACTCGCTAACGGCACAGTCGAAGGCGATGGAAATGTAAAAATAAGCACTTTCGCAAAAATTGACGATGGTAAGCCCGGAGCTATATCATTTCTCGCAAATCCCAAATATACCGAATTTATATATTCAACCGGCAGCTCGGCAGTGCTTGTCAGCAAGGATTTTACACCAGATAAACCGGTGTCCGC
This sequence comes from Paramuribaculum sp., assembly GCA_029062075.1. GTDB lineage: Bacteria > Bacteroidota > Bacteroidia > Bacteroidales > Muribaculaceae > Paramuribaculum. The sequence goes on along the minus strand of JAIDQW010000248.1, from coordinate 4,946 downwards.
GACTTTGATAAGGGTTGAAGATCCTTATGCAACAGTGGCAAGATTGCTCACTATGGTTGATGAAATGATGAACCCACCTAAGCGAGGTATTGAAAATCCTGTTTTCATTCATCCGGATGCCAAAGTGGCGGAAGATGTCTATATCGGAGCATTCGCTTACATTGGAAAGGGTGCGGTGATTTCATCCGGTGCACAGATTTACCCGCAGGCATATATCGGAGATTCAGTTGTTGTGGGTGAGAACTCCATTATATATGCGGGAGCAAAAGTGTATCGCGGCTGCAAGATCGGTAAAAACTGCATTATTCATAGTGGTGCTGTTATAGGTGCCGATGGATTCGGATTTGCACCGGTTGACGGCGGTTATCAGAAAATACCTCAGACTGGCATTGTAGTTATTGAAGACAATGTGGAAGTAGGAGCTAATACAACTATTGATCGTGCAATGATGGGCGCTACAAGAATAGGGCACGGTGTCAAGCTTGATAACCTTATCCAGATTGCTCACAACTGTGAGGTGGGTGACAATACTGTAATGGCTGCTCAGGCTGGTGTTGCCGGTTCTACCAAAGTGGGTACTCATTGTATGATTGGAGGACAGGTCGGACTTGCAGGTCACATTCACATAGGAGACAGGGTTGAGATTGCTGCACAGAGCGGGCTACATAAAAATATCCCTGATGGCGAACGTCTGATTGGAACCCCCGCAATGTCTTTTTCGGAATTTGCAGCTCAAACTATGAATATCAGACGAATACAGAGAATTAACGAGCGTCTTGGCGCGGTTGAAAAAGAGATTAAGAACAAACAAGGCTAATTGAATAGAAAATAATTGAAATCAAATATGAAGCAGATAACACTCGCATCTCCCTTTACTGTCAGCGGCAAGGGATTGCACACCGGCAAAGATATTGTAGCGGAGTTTACTCCGGCTCCTGTTAATAACGGCTACAAGTTCCAGAGAACCGATATTGAAGGTGAGCCAATTGTTGATGCCCTCGCTGAAAATGTTCAGTCAACAACAAGAGGAACAGTTATTGCAAAAGGTGATGTAAGTATCAGCACCATTGAGCATGCTATGGCTGCACTATATGCTGCCGGTATTGACAACTGCCTTATAAAAATCAATGGTCCTGAAATGCCTATTCTTGATGGTAGTGCTAAGGAATTTTGCGATAAAATCAATGAGGTGGGTACTGAAGAGCAAAACGCAGACAAGGATTTTTACATTGTCAAGCAGAAAATTGAGGTGCGCGATCCGGAAACCGGAGCGTCTATTGTTGTTCTTCCCGACACTGATTTCAGCGTGGATGTGATGATAGACTTCAAATCACCCGTGCTTTCAAATCAATTTGCTTCCTTGGAAAAGATTGATGACTTTTCTAAAGAAATAGCCGCAAGCCGCACATTCGTTTTTGTTCGCGAAATCGAACCTCTGGTAAAGAATAATCTTATCAAAGGCGGAGACCTTGATAACGCAGTTGTCATTTATGACTCTCCGATGGAACAGGCTGAGCTGGATCGCCTTGCTGATCTGATGGGAGTGCAGAGAAAAAATGTTTCTGAATTTGGATTTATTCAGGAGAAACCGCTGGTGGCTGACAATGAACCGGCACGTCATAAACTAATGGATGTGATGGGAGATCTTGCTCTTATCGGTCGTCCTCTTAAAGGTAAAGTACTCGCTACTCGCCCCGGTCACTCCATCAACACTACATTTGCTAAGAAAATCCGTAAGGAAATCAAGCGTCAGGATGTTCAGGCACCTGTTTATGACCCCAACAAGGAGCCTATTATGGATAATAACCGCATCCGTGAGCTTCTCCCGCACAGATATCCCATGCTCCTTATTGACAAGGTGATTGAAATAGGTACCAACCATATTGTTGGTGTGAAAAATATTACCGCTAACGAGCCGTTCTTCCCGGGTCACTTCCCTCAGGAACCGGTTCTGCCTGGCGTTCTGCAGATTGAAGCTATGGCGCAGACCGGCGGTCTCCTGGTGCTCAGCACTGTGGATGAACCGGAGAGATATTCAACCTACTTCATGAAGATTGACAATGTTAAGCTTCGCCAGAAGGTTGTGCCCGGAGACACACTTATTTTCCACATCTCATTCATGACCGAGCTTCGTAGAGGCTGTGCGGTTATGAAAGGTTACGCCTTTGTGGGTGATAAAATTGTTTCTGAGTGTGAATTCATGGCTCAGATAATTAAAAACAAATAATTAATCAGTATTATGAAACAACCTCTTGCTTATATTCATCCCGCTGCCAAGATTGATCCAAGTGTGATTATCGATCCTTTCGTAACTATCGAGGAAAATGTGGAGATAGGTGCGGGCACACGTATTGGTAGTAATGTAACTATTATGGCTGGTGCCAGAATAGGTAAAAATTGCACGATCTTCCCCGGAGCGGTGGTTTCTGCTGTTCCACAGGATTTGAAATTCAAGGGAGAGGACACAGTGGCGATTATAGGTGACAACACAGTGCTTCGCGAATGCGTCACTGTTAACCGTGGCACAGCAGCTAAAGGTAAAACAGTTGTGGGAAATAACTGTCTTATCATGGCTTACTGTCACGTGGCTCATGATTGTGTGGTTGGAGATAATGTTATTATGAGTAATGCAACCCAGCTCGCAGGTGAAGTGGTTGTTGACAATTATGCCGTTATTGGCGGTGGCACTCTCGTTCATCAGTTCTGCCACATCGGTCCCCATGTAATGGTGCAGGGCGGTGCTCTTGTCAATAAGGATATACCTCCTTTTGTAAAAGCTGCGCGTGAACCAATATCCTACGCCGGAGTTAACTCAATCGGTCTTAGAAGGAGAGGGTTTTCAAGCGAGACAATCAGAGAAATTCAGGAAATATATCGTTATCTCTATCTGAGCGGACTGAATAACTCGGATGCCGTAGAGCGCATTGAAGCGGAACTCCCGGCTACCAAAGAGCGTGACGAAATCATTCTCTTTGTCAGAAATGCTAAGAGAGGTATTATTAAAGGATATGTGTAATTCGCATACTGCCAGTATAATATAAAAATATCAAAAAAATATTGCTCAAAAGTTTGGCTGTTTAGTTTAAACATACTAACTTTGCACTCGTTATCGGAAAGATGACACACCAAGATTGCCTTGTGGTGTAATGGTAGCACGTCGGATTCTGGTTCCGCCTGTGAGAGTTCGAATCTTTCCAAGGCAACTCTAAGCAGTTTGATTTTGTAAAATCAAACTGCTTTTTTCTTTTGTCAAGCAGAATAATTATTTTTGTGAATAATTATTATCAGTGAAATGAAAAAGGACTCAACCGTTAAGCTTCTTTCACTCCCGCCGGACACAGTTGGGAGAATAAATAATCTCGAAAGTCTTGATTCGATAAATTACTTCTGTTCGTGTGACCCGCCCGGTAGTAAACTCGGTTCCGGTGGTGGAACTACTTGGATTATTGACCAGTGGAAAAATAGTCCCGTCTTTGATAAGCGTAAGCAGATTATTATCCATGCCGGTGGACAGAGCCGACGATTACCGGCTTATGCGCCCGAAGGTAAGATTTTTACGCCAATTCCTGTTTTCAGATGGAAAAGAGGGCAGAAGTTGAGCCAGAATCTCCTCTCCCTGCAGCTACCGCTGTTTGAAAAGATAATGGAGAAAGCACCGGACTCCCTTACAACTCTCATTGCCAGCGGAGACGTATATATTAGAGCTTGCTCACCGCTTCAGGAAATACCTCAGGCAGATGTAGTGTGTTACGGACAGTGGGTGGATGCTGCACTGGCTACTCACCACGGGGTGTTTGTCAGCGATCGAAACACCCCGTCCCTACTGGACTTTATGTTGCAGAAACCCACTATATCTGAACTTGAATCGCTTTCGGATAAATATCTGTTCCTCATGGATATAGGAATATGGCTCCTCAGTGATAGGGCGGTGCAACTACTGATGAAACGCTCCAAGAGCGGGGATGAAATAAAATTCTACGACCTATACAGCGACTTTGGCAGAGCACTCGGCACTAATCCGGCGATAAAGGATGATGAAATCAATTCCTTGACAGTAGCTATATTACCGCTGCCCGGAGGTGATTTTTACCATTTCGGAACTACCCGTGAGCTTCTTTCATCAACTGTTGCGTTACAAAATCTTGTTCTTGACCAGCGTAAAATTCTGCACAATAAAATCAAGGCTAATCCATCGCTGTTTGTGCAGAACGTAGATATGGGCTATAAACTTGGAACTGCAAATGATAATGTATGGGTAGAAAATAGTAATGTACCGGCATCCTGGACACTTACATCAAACCACGTAATCACCGGCGTACCGGTAAATGACTGGACATTAGAGCTCCCTTCCGGGGTATGTTTAGACATTGTTCCGGTCGAGGATACCAAATATGCACTGCGTCCTTATGGCTATAACGATGCAATGCGCGGTCCTCTTGCCGACCTTTCAACCGAATGGATGGGTATGCCCTTTAAGGTATGGGCTACCGAGCGAGGATTGGATGTTGATTCCACTCAATCAGATATACAGGCAGCACCGATATACCCTATTGCAGACTCTCTCGAAGTTGCCGGTAAAATGCTAAGATGGATGATAAGTGAGCCGGAATATAAGGAAGGGGCTGAACTTTATAAAGCAGCTCGAAAAATTTCAGCTGACGAGATCTCAGCTATGGCTAACCTTGAAAGACTTTACTCTCAGAGAGAAGCTTTTCGCAAAGGTAACTGGTCACTACTCGCAAAGAATCATGAGCGGAGTGTTTTCTATCAGCTTGACCTTGATGACACGGCTAAAGCATACTCCGCGCTTAATATACAAAAGCCTGCGGTTCTCCCGGTGGAATTACCGGCTATGACTCGAATAAGAAATCTCATGTTGCGTTCAAGAATTGACATGAGAAACGGTGCGGATGGCTCTGCTGATGAGACGGCTGCATTTGCGCTAC
>JAIDQW010000247.1 GCA_029062075.1 Paramuribaculum sp. | reverse complement strand
CCTCGATGCCGAATACGTCGACAATCATGCCGCCCTTGGTGCGGCACTTGATGTAACCCTTGATGATTTCGTCATTTTCAAGAGCTTCGTTGATGCGCTCCCATGAGCGAGCAGCACGAGCTTTGCGGTGTGAAAGGATAAGCTGACCTTTCTTGTCTTCCTGGTTTTCAATGAAAACTTCTACAGTGTCTCCTACCTTGAGGTCGGGGTTGTAGCGGAATTCGTTCATGGGGATGATACCATCGCTCTTATAGCCGATATTAACAACGGCTTCGCGCTTGTTAAGAGCAATGATTGTGCCTTCAATCACCTCTTTGTCCTTGACGGTGTTAAGAGATTCGTCATAGGTTTTGGTGAGTTCTTCGCGAGATTTCTCGCCTTTGGTTTCGCCTTTTTCGTAGGCGTCCCAGTCGAAATCTTCAACCGGGCTGATGTTTACTTTTTCAGTCATTTAAGTGGTTAATAATAAGAAAATTGTTTTACTTAATAAGTTAGACTTTATATTGTTTGTACTTATTGCGGTGCAAAAGTAGTAATAATTTAATTATCACGCAAGTATTAGGTCAGATTATGAGTTTTATGAGTTTTATGAGACTTTATAATTTCTAAGTCAGAGGATTTTCAGGTCGGGGTTTGCGAAGTAGAGGGTGTCCGTGGCGCGTGTTACGGCTGTGTAAAGCCAGCGGTAGAAGTCGAGTCCTCTCGCTTCCGGTGCTATATAGCCCATATCAACGAACACGGAATTCCACTGACCGCCCTGGGCTTTATGACAGGTTACAGCGTAAGCGTATTTGACCTGGAGCGCATTGAAATATGGGTCTCGCTTCAGAATTTTCAGCCTTGCCGGCATGGGTGTATCGTAAGTAAAAATCTCAGGGTCGGTGAGTACCGCCTGATAAATAGCGGCTGCTTTGTCGGGAGCAAGTGCGGGTGTGTCGGAGGTCAGAGAGTCAAGCATAATCTTGCAATCAAGGTCAAGATCTCTGTCCGGCAGTGTGATTCTTACATCTGCAAACCGCAGTCCATACTTTGTTTCGGTGGAATAGATGTGGCTTATAACCGCTATATCACCGTTGGCAATAAAGTCGAGCCCTTTGACTTTCGCACTCCAAAGATAGTTGTTCTTAGCGACAAGGAGCCGCTCTCCCACGCACAGCTCCTCCTCACGCCCAAGAATATTTGCGCGGATAGCGAGGTTAAAAGCGGTGGCTCTTTTGTTTGAGCGGGTAATAAGTATGGTGTTTTCAATTCCGGGGTCGGTGTAAGCTGATTCAATCAAATCAGACAGTTCTTCTCCCGGCACCACCTTTACATCATCAAAACCTTTGATGCGCAACTGTGGCTCAGGGAGCTCTTTAAGAAGCATAGCCTTTCGCAGCCATGTGGCGTTGTAGAGAATGCCTGAGCGCGAGCCTTGACGTACCACCTCGGTCATAACCGCCTTAGTCACTCTCAAACCATAGGAACGGAGAACAGATACATTCATGGCGGGAGACTCGGTGGTGCCTACCGGAGGCAACTGGGCGGTGTCACCCAGCAGAATTAGGCGGCAGTTTATTCCGGAATACACATAATGAATAAGATCCTCCAGGAGATTGTCAGATCCTTCGCTACCTGCTCCTATCATGGATGCCTCATCAACGATAAACACCGCATCTGCGAGAGTATTCTCTGCAACAGTGCCGAATTCAAAAATGTTTGCCGGGTTCGCCTGACGGTATATACGGCGATGAATAGTTGATGCGGGATATCGCGAAAATGCGCTGAACACTTTCGCCGCCCTGCCTGTCGGGGCCAGCAAGACTACCGGTATGCGACACTCTCTGAGCGCTTTTACGAGTGCTCCGGTCACAGAGGTTTTTCCCGTGCCCGCATATCCCTGCAGTAGGAAAGCTGAATCGCTCGGGGTGTCCACCGAACAGAACCGGGCGAGTGCGGCAATGAGTTCAACCTGCTGGTCATTGGGTTGATATGGTAGGTTCAGGTATATTCTTTCGGCAAATTCGAGCGTATCCATAGTGCAAAGATACATAAAAAGGGAGTTGTGTCGTGATGACACAACTCCCTAAAAATTTATACGAATTTATTATTAATCCTGGTTGAGATTAACGCGCTTGAATTCAACAACAGCAAGACCTTTTGCTGCGGATTCAAGATATTTGCCGATTGTAAGGGTAGCGTCCTTAACAAATTCCTGCTCCATGAGCACTGATTCTTTGTAGAATTTGTTGACACGACCGTTTGCAATCTGCTCGATCATCTGCGCGGGGAGGTTTGCAGCCTTAGCAGCGGCAGCCTCTTTCATGATAGCGCGACCTTTTTCAGCCTCTTCGGGAGTGATCCATCCTTTAGACATATTGCTTTCGATGTGATCTTCAGAGTCGAAGTGGTTTGGGTTGAGACCAGCTTTTTTGAGTGCAGCCTCAACCGCCTTTCTGATCTGCTCCTCTTTGGTTTTTTCGATAGCGACGTTTCTTTCGCTCTCAACCACCGCAGCGGGAACAGTTTCGATAGAAACGGCAACCGGGTTCATAGAAGCAACCTGCATAGCAACGTCACGGCCTACCTGGTAATCAACACCTTCCTGGTTGAAGCCCACGATAGTAGCGAGTTTGTTGCCCTGGTGGTTATATGAGGTGGTTGAGGGTGCTTCGATCCACTCGTATGCGCTGATTTCCATCTTCTCACCGGTCTTGCCTGATTCCTCTACTACGAGGTCCTGGATTGTCTGACCGTTTATAGAGATAGCCTTGAGGTCATCGATGCTCTTCACCTTGTTAGCCATAGCTGTGTCAAGGATTTTCTTGGTGAGGTCAACGAAACCGGCGTTTTTAGCAACGAAGTCGGTTTCGCAGTTGAGTGCAACCACAGCAGCGAAGTTACCTTCGTTTTTAGCGAGCACGCAACCTTCAGCAGCCTGTCTGTCCTCACGCTTAGCGGCAACAGCCTGACCTTTCTTGCGGAGAATTTCAACAGCAGCCTCAATATCTCCGTTGGTTTCAGCAAGTGCTTTTTTGCAGTCCATCAAGCCGGCGCTGGTAAGGTGACGCAGCTTGGTGATTTCTGCCATTGTTACTGCCATATTCAGTAGTATTTAAATCGTTAATAATAAAATTGATTGAGCGAAATTACTCAGCGGCGGGCGCTTCCTCAGCAGCAGGTGCTTCCTCAGCAGCGGGAGCCTCCTCTGCTTTAGCGCCACGGCTTACGCGACGACGCTCTTTGCGGGGAGCAGCTTCGCCGTTTTCGCCGGCAGCCTGAGTGTCAACTTTCTCAACCTTACGCTCTTCAATACCTTCAGCCATAGCACCGCAAACGGTGTCGAGGATGAGTTCGATGCTCTTTGAAGCGTCATCGTTAGCCGGGATAACGAAATCGATATCGCTGGGATCAGAGTTGGTATCAACCATAGCGAATACGGGAATACCGAGTCTGTTAGCCTCAGCAACAGCGATGCGTTCCTTGAGAACGTCAACAACGAAAAGAGCAGAGGGAAGGCGGTTAAGGTCAGCGATAGAGCCGAGTGTCTTTTCGAGTTTAGCTCTCTGGCGTGTAATCTGAAGTTTTTCGCGCTTAGAGAGGTTGTCGAAAGTGCCATCCTTAGTCATCTTGTCGATAGCGGTCATTTTCTTGACAGCCTTGCGGATAGTGGGGAAGTTAGTGAGCATGCCGCCGGGCCAGCGCTCGATAACATAGGGCATACCTATAGCCTGAGCTTTGTCGGCAACAACTTGTTTGGCCTGTTTTTTTGTAGCAACGAAGAGCACTTTCTTGCCGCTCTTGGCAATGCTCTTGAGTGCGTTAGCAGCCTCATCCAGCTTAGCAGCTGTTTTGTAGAGGTCTATGATGTGGATACCATTGCGCTCCATGAAGATATAGGGCGCCATAGCAGGGTTCCATTTTCTTTTAAGGTGACCGAAATGGCAACCTGCTTCTAAAAGTTGGTCAAAATTAGGTGTTGACATTTTTTTGTAATTGATTGTTTACATTCTTTTGAATTCAACCACACGGTAGGGAAAAAGTCCATCCGGGTGATTTAGATTCTAAACACTTTGCTTTTATGAGGTCAAGCAGCCTTGAGATTAACGTTTTGAGAACTGGAAGCGCTTGCGTGCTTTGGGCTGACCGGGCTTTTTACGCTCAACAGAGCGGGGGTCACGGGTCATGAAGCCTTCCTTGCGGAGAGCGCTCTTGTCTTCGGGATTAACCTTAACGAGTGCGCGAGCGATGGCGAGACGGAGAGCCTCAGCCTGTCCTTTATAACCGCCACCGTCAAGGTTAACGTTAACATCGTACTTTTCAGCGACATCGAGAAGGCTGAGTGGCTGCTTAACGATGTACTGAAGGATAGAAGAGGGGAAATAAACCTCGAGCGGACGACGATTGATAGTTATGGTGCCGTTACCTTCCTTGAGGATTACGCGAGCCACAGCTGCTTTGCGGCGACCTACTGCATTTACTGTTTCCATTCTGTAGGCTTATTTAAGTTTGTTAATATCGATAACTTTGGGGTTCTGAGCTTCGTGGGGATGCTCGGGACCGTTGTACACGTGCATATTCTCAATGATTCGGCGACCGAGGCGGTTTTTGGGAAGCATGCCTTTCATCACTTTGATGAACAAGGGGTTGTAGCCGGCTTTGAGATGCTTGTTCTGTGCTTTCTTCATCAGGACTTCAGGAGTTGTCTGACGCTGTCCTCCGGGGTAACCGGTGTAAGAAAGATAAATGCGGTCAGTCATTTTTTTACCGGTGAGGCGCACCTTATCGGCGTTGATGATGATAACATTGTCGCCGCATTCGATGTTAGGCGAGTAGCAAGGTTTGTACTTGCCACGTAGAATCTTGGCGACTTTAGCGCAAAGACGACCAAGAACCTGGTCGGTGGCATCGATAACCACCCACTCATGCTCAACGCTCTGAGCGTTGGGAGTTTCAGTTCTGTAGCTTAAAGTATCCACTTTTAAATAGTTAATTAATAAGTTTTTAATTAGAACACACAAGCGCCGCAGTACAGGCCAATGACTGCGCCGCAGATGCTCCGTTGATTATTTTTCGGGCATAATCGGCTGCAAAGGTAGTGATTTCTGGTTATTTACGCAATAGGGTGCTCACCATTTTTCTTCAAATTGATGATTCACCGGAAATATTACATATTAATAATATCACATTTCACTGCTTTTGAACAATGTCAGGTGATAGAGTGACTTCAAGGCTCGCCGCTTCGCGACAAATGAATTCCAATTCGGTAAAGTCAGTTGATTTGGAAAGGATACGACAAGCCGGATTCTCTGAAATATTCCACGCTCCCCTGAGTTGCACTCTGACCGGTGCTTCCTGACTCCTGTCTGAAATCCACCGCCTTGAATATACGCTCCGCTCTATCCTCTTGCCATTTTCATCAAATATTTCATCTGCATCTCCGGAATACAACGCCAAATCGGGATTTGAAACCGCGAGAAGATGTTTTTGCCCATCAAGGGGACGCGTCATAATAAGACAGGGAGTATCCACTTTATTCACCGGCCCATGAATAATGGATTCAGTCGGCTCAAAAAGCACATAAGATATGATTCCTTTGCAAGTATCCTGAACAATGTGGGCATTATAATCCTGCTGAAGGACTCTAAATGACGGTGATTCGGCAAATTCTTTCAATATCTTTTCGTTTGTTGCAGGCATGATGACATATCGATAAGAACGCCCCTTTGGAGCCGGACCGTGATTTATAGTGAAGGTGACCCAGGAACCAACGGTAGAAACTCCTTCATTTGATATTGACTGCTGCTGATTATGGACCTGCAACTCCGCCTTATCCATACCATTATACTGAGGTATAAAATATCCCGTGTTAAGGTGATCCATAATATAATTGTTCCCTTTAACCGGGTTGTTCCAGTACGCTTTATCCTTTTCATCAGGTGTTTCCAACTGGAATACAGTTGTTTCAGTATCAAACTCAGTGTTTGAATTTTCTATATCAC